>JANODS010001662.1:0-1526 GCA_031412835.1 Acidobacteriota bacterium
GGCGGGTCATCGTAGGTAAACAAATTCCTTGAGGTTGAAAAGGGAGTGAGCGATATCCTTCCAAACAGGTCGGCTGGAGAGGAGCTTGTCGGGGGCCACTTTATGGAGGCTGGCGAGTTCTCGGGAGAGGCCGAGAAAGCGTTCGAGTTCGGCGGGGGAGGGGGGGCGGCTGAGGGCTTGGCGGAACATGGCGGTGAGTCGGGCTTCGGCGGTGGGGGCGGGTTGGGCGAGGAGGCGATCAGCCCAGACGCCGGCTTGGTCGAGGACGAAGGGGTCGTTCAAGAGGGCGAGGGCTTGGGGCGGGACGTTGGTGACATCGCGGGTGCCGCGGGCGACGTTGGGGTTGGGGAAGTCGAAGGTTTCTAGGAACGCCGAGCCTTCGTGGCGGGTGACTTTGACGTAGATGCTGCGGCGTCCGAGGCCGTCGAGGGGGCCTTGGTGGAGCTTGCGATAGTCCTTGGGTTCTTCGCGATGGGGCTGGATGCTGGGGCCGAAGAGGGTTCGATCTAGGCGACCGGAGACGGCGAGAATGTTGTCGCGGATTGCTTCGGCTTCGAGGCGGCGGACGGGGCGGTCGGCGGCTTGGAAGGCGGCGGAGGTGACGAGGAGGCGGAGGTGTTTTTTGATAGACCAGCCTTGGTCGACGAAGGTGGTGGCCAAGTGATCGAGTAAGTCGGGATTGGTGGGGCGCTCTCCGTAAGTGCCGAAGTTATCGGCGGTGGGGACGAGTCCGCGACCGAAGACATGTTGCCAGAGGCGGTTGACGATTACGCGGGCCGTGAGGGGGTTAGTGGGAGCGAGGATGCTTTCGGCGACGTCGAGGCGGCCGGAGCGGGTGGGATGGACGGCGGGGAGGAGGGAGACGAAGCCGCGGGGGACGACGCGGCCTTTGCGTTCGGCGTCGCCGCCGATGAGGATGGGGACGTTGTAGCCGGGGTCGAGGTCGGCCATTCCTTGGAAGGTGGTGGGGGCGGCGAGGAGGGCTTCGAGGTTTCTGTATTCGTGGATGGTGGGGGTGGTTACGTTCGAAAATAGGTTCTTTTCGAGCGCCCAAGATAGCCAGAATACATCCTGGTCGGTGGCGCGGTTGGCTTCCCAAGCGTTGATCGCGTCCGTGATGACGGCGGCGTAGCGGGCGGGGGTGGCGGGCAAGACCGCGAGGAGGGGGGAGAGGTCGGGCTTGGGCGTGGCGTCGACGTCGTGGAGGACGGCGCGGACGAAGCCGAAATAGGAGTTGGGAGCGGCCAGTTGTTCGGGGGTGGTTTTGAGGCGGCCGGGGCGGTCGGGGATGCGGGGATTGAGATGTTTGGTGACTAACTCGATGTAATAGGGGAGGTCGGGTTGGTCGTCGCGGTTGGGTACTTTGATCCAGGTGGGGCGGGTGGATTCGAGTAACTGGTAATCCTCACTGAGCATGCAATTGTCTAAGATGGTCCGGCGGGAGCCGAGTTGGCCGCCGAGAACTTCAAAGCTGACGAACTTTTTGTTCTTGGGGACGGGGGGAGAGCGGAGGGCTCCGTCGAGGC
>JANODS010001663.1:0-1335 GCA_031412835.1 Acidobacteriota bacterium
GTTGCGATCATCCAAATCCGCCGACTCGCCCCCCACCGTGCAATCAAGCTCCCCGCTCACGGCCAGAATGGCATCCCGCATTGACTCGGCATCCATCCGCCGCCGCTCCGCCCGCCAGAAGAGCCGATTCGACGGGTCCACTTTATCGCCCTCCACCGCGTTCGCGCTCGAAGCCTGATAGGTCGCAGACAGCACGATCTCCCGAATCAGCGCCTTCGGCGACCATCGCAGCGCCACGAACCGCCCCGCTAAATATTCAAGCAACTCCGGGTTCGCCGGCCTCTCGCCCATCAGGCCGTAGTTCGATGGAGTCCGCACCACCCCATGGCCCAGCAGATGCTCCCAAATCCGATTCGCCATCACCCGCGCGGCCAACGGATGCGCCACCACGGCCTCGGCCAACTGCAAACGACCGCTTCCGTGCCCCAGCGCGTCGCCGCCCAACGCTGTTAAAAAGTGCCGCGGAATCTTCGGCCCCAGCCGCTCCGGATTGCCCCGCAGGTTCAACTCAATATCGATTGGCTCCTCGTGTTCAGCCACGCCATGCAGGTACGGATACGCCGCCGGACTCGTCTTCTTCAAGCTCGCCAACTCGGCCCGTAGCGCGTCCAAGTGCCTCTTCCATTCGCCGCTTAGATGGTCGTCGATCTTGGCCACCCGCAACAGCGCGTTGTCGCCGCTAAACATCTTCCGCCACAGCGTGTATCGGTCGCGCTCCAGCGACTCGGTCGGGATATCGGCACCCGGGTTGAAGTCCGCCACGGAGTCGTAGTTGCCGGGCAGAATCTCCTTCCGCCGCTTCGCCGCGGGCGGTGCCGCCTTGGCGACCAACTTCGCGTTCTCCGCATCCAGCGCCCGCTTCTCCTCGGCTACCTGCCGTACCAGCGCGCCAAACGCTTCGGCCGCCGCCCTGTCTCGTGTTTTGTCCCACGCCGCCCGGAACGGCTGATCCTCGTCCGGCTTGGCTAGATACTCGCGCCACCGCTTGGCAAGATCCGCGTCGACTGAACCCGTCCCCATCATCAGGTCCGCAATTCGATGCGCCAAGATCTCCGCCAACTGCTCCCTCTGCTTATCGACGAACGTTGTGATGGCCTTCTCCTGCGCCGCAATCTTCTTCTGGTGCGCCTCGAAGCGGTCCACCTCCGCCGCCGCGGCCAAAGGATACTCCTTGTACTTGGTGCTCGCAAACACCCCTGCCAGCGCGTAATAGTCGCGCTGCGAAATCGGGTCGTACTTGTGATCGTGGCACCGGGCGCACGCCGCCGTGATCCCCAGGAACCCGCGGGTCACCATGTCCACCCGGTCATGCCGTTCGTCCGCCCGCGCCTGCGG
>JANODS010001664.1:0-3268 GCA_031412835.1 Acidobacteriota bacterium
GTCGAGGTCTCGGGTGAGGGCGAATTGGAGGGTGATGCCGGTGGAGCCGAGGGTGTTCGAGGAGTTCATCGAGTCGAGGCCCTCGATGGTGGAGAACTGGCGTTCGAGAGGGGTGGCGACGGCAGAGGCCATGGTTTCCGGGTTGGCGCCGGGGAGGGAGGCGGCGACGACGAGGGTGGGGAGGTCGATGTTGGGGAGGTCGGAGACGGGGAGGAATTTGTAGGCGACGGCACCGAAGAGGGTGATGGCCACCATGATGAGGGTGGTGGCGACGGAGCGTTGGATGAAGAGGCCGGTGAAGCCGGTGGAGGGGTGGGGATTGATCATGACGCAGCCTTTACTTTGGAGCCGGGGGCGAGGCGGAGTTGGCCTTCGGTGACGACTTTTTCACCGGCGCGGAGGCCGGATTCGATGGCGACGTCGCGATCGACGCGGGGGCCGAGGACGACGGGGCGGAGTTCGACAGTTTGCTTGTCGGTGACGACGTAGACGTAGTTGCCGGTTTGGCTGTTTTGGAGAGCGGCGGCGGGGATGACGACGGCGTTCTGAAGAGATTCGAGGAGGACGTTGACGTTGACGAATTGGCCGGGCCAGAGGCGGGTGTCGGTGTTGGGGAAGGTGGCTTTGAGGCGGATGGAGCCGGTGGCGGCGTCGACGGAGTTGTCGAGGAAGGTGATGGAGCCTTGGGAGGCGGCGGCCGCGTCGCCGGGGATGAGGGCGGAGACGGGGAGGGCGCCGGACTTCATGCGTTGGCGGAGAGTTGCCAGGCGAATTTCGGGGATGGTGAACGTGACGTAGGCGGGTTGGGTTTGGTTGATGGTGACGAGGTCGGAGTCGTTGGCTTTGATGACGTTGCCGGGTTTGAGATGGAGGTCTCCGGTACGGCCGGTGAGGGGGGAGCGGATGAAGCAGTAAGAGAGGTTGAGTTTGGCGTTTTCGAGGGAGGCTTGGTCGGCGAGGATGGTGGCTTTGATGGAGTCGATGTTGGCGGAGACGGCGCGGACGGCGGTGCGGCGGGCGCGGGCTTCGGAGGCGGTTTGGTCGGCTTGTTCGCGGGAGCCGATGCCGGAGGCGGCGAGTTTTTCGTAGCGGGCGGCTTGGAGGGTGTGGAAGGCTTCGGCGGCTTGAGCGGAGGTGAGGTTGGCTTCGGCTTGGGCTTGGAGGGCTTTGTCGCGGGCGATGTTGGCTTCCCATTGGCGGATGGCTTCTTCGTAGGGGCGGGAGAAGATTTCGAAGAGGAGGTCACCTTTTTTGACGGTGGCGCCTTCGGCGAAGTGGGCTTTGACGAGGGTTCCGGTGATGATGGATTTGACGGTGACGGAGGCGTAGGCTTCGACTTTGCCGATGGCTTTGATTTCGACGGGGACGGAGCGGAGGGTGGCGGTGGCGAGCTTGACGCCGATGGCGGGGACGGTGGGTTCGCCGGCGGCTTTGGCGGTGGATTCCGACTTTTGGCAGCTTGTGAATAGAGCCGCGGCCAGGGCGATGAGGAGTAGGGGCTTCATGTGGGTTGGGGGAGCGAGCGGGCGTCAGCGAAGACGCGGTTGGGGCGACGGGGCGGGCAAGTCCAAGTTTACACCGGGGCGGGAGGGGGAAATCAGGGAGGTTAATTGGCGGCGGCGATGCCGCGCTTGACTTCGGCGATGGCTCCCTTTGTTGGAGTTGGAATGGGGGAGGTCGGCGCGGGCCTGTTGGAGATTCTTGAGGGCGGCTTGCCTGTTGACTTGGGGAGCGGCGGCGGCTGGAAGGGAGGCGGCGACGCAGAGAAGAGTCGTGGCGGTTAGGAGCGTGATGGGCGCTTACGGTCGCGGATTGGTGTTAGCGGAAGAGTTGGGGCGCCAGGGTGGAAAGGGAGCGCCGCCAGACGAGCCAGGTGTGCGCGCCTTCGGTGACGACGTATTCGTGCTTCACGTTGCGTTCTTTGAGGAAGGCGACGAACTTGTTGTTGGCGTCGATGAGGCGGTCGTCTTTGCCGCAGGCGATCCAGAGGAGTTTGAGTTGGTCGTTGGCTTTGGCGGTGAGGTCGGGGAAGGTTTGGGAGAAATCAGCGGGGATGCCGCCGGAACTGAAGGCTCCGAGTTGCGAGAAGGTTTCGAGGTGGTTGAGGCCGACGACGAGGGTTTCGGCTCCGCCCATGGAGAGGCCGGCGAGGGCTCGGTGGGTTCGGTTGGGAGAGGCTCGGTAGGACTTTTCGACGGTGGGGATGACTTCTTTGAGGAGAGACTCGCCGAAGAGGTCGAAGCTCTTTTTGCCCATGGTTCGATTCTGGAGAACCTCCATCGTTCCGTAGCCGAGGGTCATGACGACGAGCATGGGTTTGGCTTTGCTTTGGGCGATGAGGTTATCGAGGATGACGTGGGCTTGGCCGACGGAGGTCCAGCCGCTGGCGTCGTCGGAGAAGCCGTGGAGGAGATAGAGGACGGGGTATTTGGTCTTGGCTTTGGGGTCGTAGCCGGGCGGGGTGTAGACGAAGAAGTCGCGCTGGTCTTGGCAGATGGCCGAGCGGAAGTAGTGATGGTGGACGGTGCCGCGGGGGACATCGCGGGTTTCCCAGGGGAGGGAGGCGTCGGGGGAAGGGACGTGGAACATGCTCGTGGTGCTGAGGAGGTTTGGCTTCATCGACGGATTGCCGGGATCGATGAGACTCACGCCGTCGGCGTTGAAGGAGTAGCCGTACATATCGGGGGCGAGAGCTTCGGTGGTGATGGACCAGACGCCTTTTTCGTCCTTGACCATGTCGGCGGGGCGGCCGCCTTCGCGGTTGAGGGTGACCTTGGCGGCGTTGGGGGCGCGGAAGCGGAGGGTGACGCGGCGGTCGGGCTGGACCTCCGGGGAGACGAGTCTAGGCGGGGGGGCTTGCGCCAAGAGGGTGAGGGGGAGGAGGAAGAGGAGTGCACGCATGACGTAGGGATTCTATCCTAGAAAGCGCATGGTGCGAATTCCTTTAGGTAAACTTTGCTACGAGTTCAATCGGTGGGACGCGCCGGTGGAGCGGGTGGTGCCGGGTACGCGGTTGGTGGTGGAGAGTGAGGATGCGTTTTCGGGGCAGATCCGGAGCGAGACGGACCGGAGGGATAAGGCTGCGATGCCTTATTCGAATCCGACGACGGGGCCGGTCTTCGTCGAGACCGCCGAGAAGGGCGATGCTTTGGCGGTGACGATTCACAGCATTCGACCGACGCGGGGGGAGTGCTATACGCGGACTTCGGATCCGAAGATGCTGGCGGAGTGGTTGGGGACGGATTGCCCGCATGGGACGCATGTTTGC
>JANODS010001665.1:0-1139 GCA_031412835.1 Acidobacteriota bacterium
TTTCGCGGCACTTGATGCGCAACATGTGTATTTTGCCGCGCGTCGGGATAGCGTCGTTGAACTCCAGAACAATCTTTCGGCTGAAGGAAAAGTGGCCCTTTCGAACTTCCTGACGAGCATCAAGAGTGCTATAAAAATTCACCCTACGTACTGGGCCTACGTCACCTCGGTTCACTTGGACCATGCGGCGCTGCTCGCCACTGCCATCATCGTCCACATTGGGGAGAGCCCTATGCCGTTAGTGACTCTCACGGTAGTCAGCCCCGCCGGACGAACCAGTTCGAAGACGCTCCAACCGGTTTCCCTTCTCAGTCGGCTTACCCTCGAGTTCCCATATTGCAACGAAACGCACTCGCTCTGCGAAGACGGAGTCTTCAATGTCAATAGTGGTGGTTGCTCTATGAGAGCCTCGTTCCAAGGCGTCCGGCAGATCGTGAGCTTCACCTGGCCTGGACGGCTCGTCTGAGGACTATGCCCAACATTTACACGAGGTCATCGCGCGGGCCGGTGTTCCTACCGCGCCCGTTGTCGTCCGCAGCTTCGCCGAGCCGTCAACGCGGCTGGCCGCGCAGGAGCGCGCCCTCATATGGGGCCGCGTTACCGGACAGCCACTAACTTCCGCTCGTTCCGCACAAACAGAGTCCCGTTCGCCAGCGCCGGAGCCGCCCGCACCGTCCCATCCAAAATCTTGAACTCGTTCAACTTCTTGTATCCCTTCGGGCTCGCCTCGGCGATCAACAGGTCGCCCTTCTCCCGCATCACGACCAATTTCGTTCCCGCTAGCAATACCGTCCCGGCTCCGAACTTCATCGTGTTCCACTTCACATTTCCGTTCTTCATCTCGATGCATCGCAGCTCCGGCCCCATCTCCTGTCGGCCATGAAATCCATACAGGAAGCCGTCTTTCAACACCGGCGTAGCGTAGTGAGCACTCAACGATTCATCGCCGCTCCAGATGGGCTTCAACGGCATCTTCGTTAGGTCGACCAGCGCCGCTCCCACCTCGTAGCTCGAAGTCAAAAATACTTGGTCCCCCACCACCACCGGCGTCGCCGCGTTCACCGTAGTGTTCGACCGCGCCCGCCAACGCATCTGCCCACGCACCTTGCCCGTCGCCGTGTCGAGCACCACCAGGCCGG
>JANODS010001666.1:0-2445 GCA_031412835.1 Acidobacteriota bacterium
GGCCGCCGTCTCCCCCATGCTCGCCGTCTCCAGCGGCAGCCTCTGGGCCCTCTCAACCCCCAACGGCCAAACCAACGTCTTCTACGGCATCTGTAACACCCCCGCCAACGGCTGGGCCGTCCTCCGCTCCCCCGCCGCCGAGTGCCCCCGCATCGCCCCCGCCTTCCTCGCCGCCGAACGCGCCCTCCACGGCGAAGCCCTCTACGCCCAGGAGTACGAATGCGCCTTCGTCGCCGCCTCCGTCCAGTTCCTGGACCGTTCCGTCATCGCCCGCGCCAAAGCGCCCTACCTCCCCACGGGAACCCTCTGCTTCGGCCTCAATGAGCTCTTCCTCGGCATCGACGTCGGCAAGCGCCAGGACCATACCGCCATCGTCGCCGTCGAATGCCACCTCACCCAAACCCGCGACCGAGACGCCTTCACCGGCGCCCACCTCGTCACCGCCCACTTACTCGTCCTCTATGCCGAATCCCTCCCCCTCGGCTCCGACCACTTAGACCTCCCCGCCCGCCTCCGCGCCGTCATCGCTTCCCTTCCCGGCCCTCACAAGCAGGTCCATGCCATCATCGACGCCACCGGCGAAAGCACCCTCATCGAAGTCCTCCGCCGCGATAAGTCCCTCCAAAAGGTCCCCCTCACCCCCGTCGCCATCACCGGCGGCCACCAAACCACCCACATACCCGGAGGTTACGAAGGCATCCCCCGCCCCGACTTACTCACCCGCCTCCGCACCGCCTTCGGGACCAACAAGCTAACACTGCCCGACAACACCCCCGGCCTCGCCGAACTCGAAACCGAGCTCATCGCCTTCCGCTCCGACGGCCACCAACCCGAACACGACGACCTCGTCTTCGCCCTCGCCCTCGCCGTCTGGCTCGCCTTCCAGCGCAAGAAGGACCTCTTCTTCCCCAGCCCCGGCCGACGCCTGATATCCTAGAGGCCGCATGACTGAATTCGGAATCGGCGTCGACCTCGGCGGCACCAACCTACGCGCCGCCGCCATCGACCGCGACGGCAACCTCCTCGACAAACCCATCAGCGTCGATACCAACTACCACGGCGGTCGCGAGGCCGTCATCGGCGATATCGTCGCCGCCGTCAACCGCCTCAAAATCCAGTTTGAAAGCCTCCGCCTGGCCGGCGTCGGCATCGGCGTCCCCGGCTTCATCCGCCTCCGCGAAGGCTTCATCACCAACTCCAATAACCTCCCCTATCTGGAGAATTTCCCCGTCCGCGACGACATCGAACGCCGCCTCGGAACCCCCATCATTCTCGAGAACGACGCCAACGCCGCCGCCCTCGGCGAGACCTGGATGGGCGCCGGCAAAGAGGTCGACGACCTCGTCCTTCTTACCCTCGGCACCGGCGTCGGCGGCGGCATCATCTTCGATGGCAAAGTCCTCCACGGAGCCCTCGGCATGGCCGGCGAACTCGGCCACCTCACCATCGATCCCAACGGCCCCCCCTGCGGCTGCGGCAACAACGGCTGCCTCGAAAAGATCGCCTCCGCCACCGCCGTCGAGTCCATGGCCTACCTCATGTCCCTCGGCGATAACCTCACCTCCCGCGACGTCTATAACCTCGCCGCCGGCGGCAACATTAAGGCCCAGCGCATCTTCCAGCAGATGGGCCGCGCCCTCGGCATCGCCGTCGCCAATCTCATCAATACCTTTAACTTCCCCCTCTACTTACTCAGCGGCGGCATGCTCCCCGCCTGGGATTACTTCGCCCCCACGATGATCGAAGAAGTTACCCGCCGCTCCTTCACCTACAGAAACTCCGAGACCCGCATCGAAAAGGCGAAGCTCGGCAACCTCGCCGGCCTTTACGGCGCCGCCTATCTGCCCCTCCAAAACCAGACCCTCCACTCCCGCTAACTCCCATGACTTACTGGCTCGGAATTGACATCGGAACCGGCGGCTCCCGCGCTCTCCTCGTCGACGCGGCGGGCCTCGTCGTCGCCGCCCAAACCATCGCCCATGAAGATATGGCCATGGCCCAGCCCCTCTGGGCCGAACAGCGCCCGGACGATTGGTGGCGCGCCGCCGCCGCCGCCATCCACGGCGTCCTCGCCCAGCAACCCGGCTGCACCGTCCAAGGGCTCTCCCTCTCCGGCCAAATGCACGGTCTGGTTATCCTCGATGCCGACGGGGTTGTCCTTCGCCCCTCCCTCATCTGGTGCGACCAACGAAGCCAAGCTCAGGTCGATTGGATCAACACAACCGTCGGCCCCGAAAAGGTCCTCGCCTGCACCGCCAACCCCGTCCTCACCGGCTTCACCCTCCCTAAGTTACTCTGGGTCCGCGACCACGAACCCGCCAACTACGAAAAGGTCCGCCACTTACTCCTCCCCAAGGACTACATCCGCTACAAGCTCACCGGCGAGTTCGCGACCGATGTCAGCGACGCCTCCGGCACCGCCCTCTTCGACGTCGTTAACCGCCG
>JANODS010001667.1:0-1161 GCA_031412835.1 Acidobacteriota bacterium
AGGCGTTTGCCTTCGAGGACTTCGACGAGCGGTTCCAGTTTCAGGTCGCGGCGCGGGGGCAGAACGCGTTCGCCTTTGGCTAGCCGGGTTTGATATTCGTCGCGTTGGCGCTGGTAGGCGCGGGCATCGTTGAAGGCTTCGCGGACGACGTCTTCGACGCCCATGCGCGTCGCCGGGTAGCGGGCGGTCGCGCTGAAATTCGTACCGCCGCCGGCGCGCTTCACATTTTCGCCGAGGGCGAACTTGATGCCGGGTTTGGCCCCCGCCATGATCATCTGCGAGGCGGGCTTGCCCCACCGCATCTTCACGACCGTGCACTGGCCGCCGATGGTATTGGCCGAGCCGTGAAGCACGTTGGAGGTGGTGACGCCGGCGGCTAGACCGCGATAGATCTGGATATCGTCGGGCGCAAGGACGTCCTCAATTTTCACCATCGAGGATACCGAGATCGAGCCTTCATTCGTGGCGTCCGAACCGATGTGAGCGTGGCAATCGACGATGCCGGGCATGAGGAATCCGCCGCTGGCGTCGACGATAGTGGCTCCCGCGGGGGCCATGATGCTGGCTCCGATTTCCGCGATTTTGCCGTCGCGAATCAGCAGCGATCCATCGACTCGGCCCTTGGTGACGGTCAGAATCTTCGCGTTGCGGATGAGAATGGTTTCGCCAGCGCTATAGAGCATTGGCGCGGCCGCGAGCGAGGAGAGAAAGAGGCGACGGTTCATCGGGTGGACTCCGGGGTGGCGGGTGCGGCTTCGGGTGCGGGCTCGTACTTGGAACCGTCAATCAAGGTGAACTTCAGCTTGGACTTTTCGTCAAACAGGTCGCCATCCATGATCGTGAGGTTGGCGATTTTGCCGACTTCGATGGAGCCGAGGCGGTTGTCGAGACCGAAGATCTGCGCGGGGTAAAGGGTGAGACCCTTCAATGCCTCTTCCTTCGAAAGGCCGGCGTCGATGGCCTTCTTCACGGCTTTGCGAAGATCGGCCGGGCGTTCGACGCCGCCCGAATAGAAGGCGAATTTCACGCCCGCTTTGACGAGTTCAGCGGGGCTGGAGGGGGCCAGATCGCGGGTTTCGAGAGTGCGCAGAGGCTCCTTAATGAAGGGGTCGAGATCGCGTTCGCGCTCCGGCCAGCGGAGGTTGACGAGCATGGGGACTT
>JANODS010001668.1:0-1705 GCA_031412835.1 Acidobacteriota bacterium
TTTGAGATCCAGAAAGGCGAGACGGCGGTGGTGGTAGAAGATGTGATTACGACGGGGGGGAGTTTGCGCGAGGTGATCGAGATTTTGGTGGATGCCGGGGTGGAGGTGGTGGCGGCGGGGTCGATTATTGACCGTAGCGGGGGGCAGGTGGATTTGGGCGTGAAAAGGGTTGCGTTGGCGACGTTGCAAGTGACGGCGTATGGGCCGGAGAACTGTCCGCTCTGTAAGAGGGGTTTGCCGGTGACGAAGCCGGGATCGCGGAATGTCGTCTGAAGTGCGGCGGATCCGGCTGACGATAGCGTACGACGGGAGCGAGTACGCGGGTTGGCAGGTGCAGCCGGGGCAGGATACGGTTCAGGGGCTGATTGAAGGGGCGCTGCGGAGGGCGACGAAGGAGGTGGTGCGGATTCAGGGGAGTGGGCGGACGGACGCGGGGGTTCATGCTTTGGCGCAGGTGGCGGCGTTCACGACGACGAACCCAATACCGGTGGAGAATTTGCAGCGGGCGGTGAATCGATTGCTGCCGGCGGCGGTGCGGATTGTGGGGGTGGAGGAGGTTCCGCTGGAGTTTCATCCGCGATTCTCGGCGCGGGGAAAGCATTACGAGTATCGGATTTGGCGGGAGGAGTTGTGCCCGCCGTTTTTGGCGCGGTATGTGCACCATCACCCGTTTCCGCTGGACGTGGCGGCGATGCGGGCGGCAGCGCCGTTGCTGTGCGGGGAGCACGATTTTTCGACGTTCGCGGCGGCGGATGAGAAGGACGCGTTGGGTCGATCAAAAGTGCGGCGGATCTTTGCGTCGGAGCTGAGCGAGGAGGGGGCTTTGTTAGTGTATCGGGTGCACGGGAGTGGTTTTTTGAAGCATATGGTGCGTAACCTGGTGGGGACGTTGATTGAAGTGGGGCGGGGTAACTTGACGGGGGCGGGGTTAGTGGAGTTACTCGAGAAGCCAGACCGGGCACGGGCGGGAAACACCGTGCCGGGTCGCGGGTTGTTTTTGGTGCGGGTGGATTACTAAGTGAGGGCGAAGCAGGTTAGTTTGTCCTGATCGCGAACGAAGAGGCGGCGGTCGGAGATGACGGGGAGGGTCCAGACGGGGAATTCGCCGCGACCGATCGAGTGACGGGCGGTTTCCTTGTAAGCAGCCGGGGTGGCTTCGGCCAAAGCTAGAACGCCGCCTTCGCCCTGGAGGTAGAGCATGCCGTCAGCGAAAATGAGTTGGCCTTTGCCGACGCTGCGATCGCGCCAGGCGACTTCGCCGGTCATGAGTTTCATGCAGGTGAGGACGCTGGCGGAAAAGCCGTAAACGTGTTCGCCGACGAGGACGCTGGAGCAATAGTGATTCTTCATGTCGCGGTTGAAATAGACTTCTTCAGCTTTGACCTTTCCGGCGACGCCGGAGAGTTTGAGCAGGGCGCAGCCGGTGCCGTAGTCGGAGCTGACGAAGAGGTGGCCGTTCGTGAAGAGCGGAGTGGCGATGTTGGCGGTGCGATTGGAGACTTTGTCGTAGCGCCAGAGTTGTTCGCCGGTGGCACCGTTCAGGCCGACGACGCCTTCGCCCGTGAAGGTGACGATGTTCCGGAGACCACCGAAATCGAAGGCAATGGCGGAGGCGTAACCGGCGGGGTCGCTGCCCGACTGCCAGATGATTTTGCCGTTAGTTTTATCGAGGGCGACGACGGAGGCACCGCGGCCTCCGGGCTGT
>JANODS010001669.1:0-1760 GCA_031412835.1 Acidobacteriota bacterium
GCCGCCTTGTCAAGCAAACCCAACTGCTTGGCTTCGTCCGCGCTTCCAGACACCTTGGCATACCCGATCGTCTCAAATACTTTGCGCGGATCTTTCAGCCGCACGATCATCTCCTTGCAGCCGCCCGCGCCCGGAATCACCCCGACGCCGACTTCCACCAAGCCCATGTACAATTCGGCCGAAACGACGGCCCGGGGCGCATGCAGAATGATCTCCGCGCCGCCGCCCAGCGCTCGACCGTGCCCGGCCACCACCACCGGAATCGGCGCATACTTCACCATCATGTTCGCCTGTTGGAACCGATGCCCGGCCAAATTCAAATCATCCCACTCGCCCTCTTGCGCCAGCATCAGCACCAGCACCAGATTCGCTCCGGCGCTAAACAAATCGCCCTGATTGCCAATCACCAGCGCCTGATGGTTCCGCTGCGTCTCGTCAAGCGCCGCCGCAAACTCGCCCACCTGGTCCTCGCCCAGCACGTTCAGCTTCGAATGGAACTCCAGGCACAAACAGCCGTCGCCTAAATCGACGAGCGAACATCCAGCGTTCTTGCGCACCACGCCACCAGCCCGCTTTCGGTCCGCCAGCGAAATCACGCCCGGCCGCGGTGCCACCCGGTCGTAGTGCCCGGCGCCTAAGTCAAAGAAGTCCGTCCGTGGCTGCCCCCTCTCATCGGCTGACCGGTAGAAGCCCTTCGCCCCCCGTTCGAGCATCGTCAGAATTGCCGGCGGCAGCTCCAAGCCTTCCCGTTGCATCCGCTTAGCGGTCGCTTCAAACCCCAACACATCCCACAGCTCAAACGGCCCGTAAGTATGCCCGTAGCCCCAGCGCATTGCGCGGTCGATCTCGACAGTTCGTTCCGCAATTTCGGGCACGCACCAACCCGAATACCGCATCGCGTCGCGCAGAACTTTCCAAACGAACCGGCCGTACTTGTCCTCGCTCTGCACCAGCATCTTCAAACGAGTCGGCAAATCCTCCGGCATCGGCGGCAGCTTCGGCTTATTGGCCTTGTGATACTCGAGCGTTTTCCAATCGAGCGCGTGAATCTCTTTCTCCGGCCCCACCCGCTTGTAAAAACCCTGCCCGGACTTCTCGCCCAGCCAACGGTTCGTCATCATCTGATCAACGAACGCCGGCGGCAACAGCCGCTCGCGCCAAGGGTCGTGCGGCACCATCCCGTGCAGATTGTTCGCGACATGCACCCAAATATCCAATCCCACAATATCCAGCAAACGGTAGCTCGCCGAGTTCGGCAGCCCGATCAAGGACCCCGTCAGCGCGTCTACCTCTTCCACCGTCAAATCGTCTTCAATCGTGTACTTGTACGCGCTCGCGCCCCACATGCTCCCAATCCGGTTGGCAATGAAGTTCGGCGTGTCTTTGCAAACCACCACCCCTTTGCCCAACCGCCGGTCCAGAAACGTGCTGACCTCGGCGATCAACTCCGGTTTGGTCTCGACCCCCGGAATCACCTCACACAGATGCAAGTATCGCGGCGGGTTGAAGAAATGCGTTCCCAAAAACTGCTGGCGGAAGCCCGCTGAAAAACCGTCGCTGATCATCGCCAGTGGGATCCCCGACGTGTTCGTCGACAGGATCGCCTCGGGCGAGCACAGCGCGGCCACCTTGCCCCACAGCTCTCGTTTCACGTCCAGCCGTTCGGTGACGGCCTCCAGAATCCAGTCGCAGTCAGTAACTTTTCCCAGGTCGTCAGAGAAGCTGCCGACGGTCACCCGGGCAGCGTACTCCGGCAGGTA
>JANODS010001670.1:0-4580 GCA_031412835.1 Acidobacteriota bacterium
GCCGCGTCGTCGCCGAGTGCAAGGGCATCGCCAAAGTCTACGGCCCAAAAACCGTCTTCTCCGACGTGACGTTCACCATTGAACGCGGAGACCGCATCGTCCTCGTCGGCCACAACGGAGCCGGTAAGTCGACCCTCATCAAGTTACTCGCCGGCTCCGAGCCCCTAACTCGCGGAACTTACGACCTCGGCCACAACGTCGACGTCGATTATTTCGCCCAGGATCAATATAAAGAACTGGACGTCAACGCGACGATTCTCGACGACCTAACCAGCATCGGCGGCGGCAAAACCCAAACCGAACTCCGCAGCCTCCTCGGCTGTTTCCTGTTCAGCGAGGATGACGTTTTCAAACGGATCGGTGTCCTTTCCGGAGGCGAGCGCAACCGCTACGCTCTGGCGAAGATGCTCCTCCGCCCGTCGAACTTCATGCTTCTCGACGAACCGACCAATCACTTGGACATGCGAGCCAAGGACGTTCTTCTAAACTCTCTCTCGAACTTCACCGGCACGGTTGTCCTCGTCTCCCACGACCGATATTTCATCGACAATTTAGCCACCAAGGTCTTCGAAGTCGGCAACGGAACCATCGAAGTCTACCCCGGCAACTACGAAGAGTATTTGTGGAAAAAGTCCGGTCAGGACGAAGTCCTGGAAGCGAAGATGACCGAGCAGTTATCCACCTCGACGGCCGCCCCCTCGCCCCCCGCCGCCGAGGCCAAGAAGCGAGTCAACCCCATGAAGTTGAAGCATCTTCAGGACCGTTGCAAGCAGTTAGAGCGAGAGATAGCTTCCGCCGAAACCGACATCGCCACCCTCGAAGCCGCCCCCTACGTCAACCCCGAAGAAGCCCAGCGAGTCGGCACCACCCTAGACCAGCGCCGCAAAGATTTAGAAAATCACATGGCCGAATGGGAAGAAACCTCCGCCACCCTCGAATCGCTGAACTAACCGGTATCCAGCCTCCCGATCCGCGATGCTATTCTAAGAGCGAACCATGGTCACCTTTGCGGAGTTTCTCGGGAATGCCGCCTCCAAACGGGAGTTTGTGAACGTTTTGTTTGAAGAACGCCTATTCGAGCTGGTAGGAACGTTTCAGAGGCTATCGCGACCTCTGGACATCGCAGGGGTACCATATGAGTTGGTCGGTGGCCTTGCCGTTTTCCTCCACGTAGAAAACGCTGATTCCACTCATTCTTCCTTAACTCGCGACATCGATGTCTTGATTAGTCGTATAGACATGCCGCGTGTAATCGCCATTGCGGAGGAACACGGGTTCCGGTTCCTCCCTGCGGCTGGCATTGACATGCTTCTCTATGGCGAGTCCAATAACGCCCGCGACGCGGTTCATCTGCTTTTTTCGGGGGAAAAAGTTACGCATACCCAGCTCGAACCCCATCCAACGGTTCGCCCCGTCCGAGCCGGTCTACACGGCCAGGAATTCGCGGTGATCCCAGTGGCGGATCTGGTGCAAATGAAATTGAGTTCGTATCGAGACAAAGACCGCGTTCACATCCGCGGAATGGACGCCGCCGGCCTCATCACCCCCGACGTCGAAGGCACGTTAAACGAGCCCCTCCAAACCAGGCTCCATCATATTCGCGCGACCGAATAGCCTTTCCGGGGTACCATAGGCATATACGCCTTTTCTTCGCCCATGGAAATCCAAAACAAACTGCACATCCTCGCCGACGCCGCCAAGTACGACGCCTCCTGCGCCAGCAGCGGCTCCTACCGCAAGCGCATGGACGGCGGCATCGGAAACACCGAAGGCATGGGCATCTGCCATAGTTAAACCCCCGATGGCCGCTGCGTTTCCCTGCTTAAACTTCTCCTCACCAACTACTGCATCTACGATTGCAGCTACTGCGTTAACCGCATCTCCAGCGACACACCGCGCGCACGCTTCACCCCGGAAGAAGTAGTCGCCCTCACGCTGAATTTTTATAAACGCAACTACATTGAAGGGCTGTTCCTCAGCTCCGGCGTGATTCAAAATCCGGACTACACCATGGAGCAATTGATCTCCGTCGCGCGCCAACTCCGCGAAGTGCACCGCTTCGGCGGTTACATCCATCTGAAGGCCGTACCGTCGGCCTCCCCCGAGCTCTATCGCGAGGCCGGCCTCTGGGCGGACCGCCTCAGCGCCAACATCGAACTCCCGATCGACGCCGAACTCCGCTCCCTCGCGCCCGCCAAACAGCACGCGCAGATTGAAAGCGCCATGGTGCAAATCAAGGGCGGCATCCTCGAAGCCAAGGACAAAACGAACCGCAAGGGCCAGTCGCCCACCTTCGCGCCCGCCGGACAAAGTACCCAGATGATCATCGGCGCCACCCCCGCTCCCGATGCGACCGTGCTCACCAAAGCCGCCGAGCTGTATTCGAAACATAAACTCCGCCGCGTCTATTACTCCGCCTTCAGCCCGATTCCCCATGCCGACCCCGGCCTGCCCATCGAACGCCCGCCGATGATGCGCGAGCACCGGCTCTACCAGGCCGATTGGCTCCTCCGCTTTTACGGCTTCCGGGTGGAAGAAATCACGCCCCCGGAGGAGCCGCAGTTGGCCCTCGATAAGGATCCGAAGCTCGCCTGGGCCCTGCGCCATCGCGAATTTTTCCCGCTCGATGTGAACAAAGCATCTCGTTCCGCCCTGCTGCGCATCCCCGGCATCGGCGTCCGCAACGTCCAGCGGATCATTGAAATTCGCCGCTTCCGCGCGCTGCGGCTCGAAGATTTGGCCCGTCTGAAAATCTCCGTGCAGAAGACGAAATTCTTCATCACCACCACCGACCATAACCCCGCGGCCATGCTCATCGATAGTCCGAAACTCCCCACGAAATTCACGCCCGAACCGCGGCAACTCTCCCTCTTCGGCGCGGTCACCGGAGAGCTTTAAATGGAGTTCGCCGAATGGCGCGCCCAAGCCCGTGACCTCCTCCGCCAGTCCGTCCCGCCGGGCGAAGTCGACTTTACGCAGCAATCGCTGCTGCCCTTCGCGCCTTCGCCTGACCTAGCCGCCTCCACCAAAGTCCCGCGTGACTTTCTCGACGTCGCCGAAAAGGTCGGCTGCTTCCGCTCTCCCCATCGCTGGAACCTCCTTTACCAAATCCTCTGGCGGTTAACGCATGGCGAAGCCCACCTGTTGCAAGACCACGCCGACCCCCAGATCCGCGAACTCCGTCTCATGGAAAAAGCCGTCGGTCGCGACATACACAAGATGCGCGCCTTCGTCCGTTTTCGCGAAGCCACCAACGGCACTTTCATCGCCTGGCACCGCCCGGAACACCTAATTGTTCGTGCCAACGCCCCATTCTTCGCCCGCCGGTTCGGCGCCATGAACTGGGCTATCCTCACCCCGGACGATAGCGTCTATTGGGATCAAAAGGAACTCCACTTCGGCCCCGGCCTCCCCCGCGAGGCCGCGCCCTCCGAAGACCAGATTGAAGACCTCTGGCTGACTTATTACTCCTCTATCTTCAACCCCGCCCGCGTCAACCTCGCCGCCATGACCGCCGAGATGCCCGTCCGCCACTGGAGCACCCTGCCCGAAGCGAAGCTCATCAACAACCTGCTCCAGCAAGCCGATTCCCGCGTCCTCGCGATGATCAAAAAGCAGCCCACCTCGGCCAAGCCTTTCGTGCCCGCCACCGGTTCGCTCGCCGAAGCCGCGCATCATTGCCAGGGTTGCGAACTCTATCGGCCCGCCACCCAAACCGTCTTCGGCGAAGGCCCGCTCGACGCGAAGATCGTTCTAGTTGGCGAGCAGCCCGGCGACCAGGAAGATCTCGCCGGAAAGCCCTTCGTCGGCCCCGCTGGCCAACTTCTCAACCAAGCCTTGCGGGACGCGGGCATCGACCGGCAAGCCGTCTACGTCACCAACGCCGTGAAGCACTTTCGCTTCGAACCGCGCGGCAAAGTCCGTTTGCATAAGAGACCCTCCGGCGGCCACATCTCGGCGTGCCGCCCGTGGCTAGAGGCCGAACTGGGCCGCATCCAACCGGAGACGATCGTCTGCCTGGGTGCCACCGCCGCCCAATCACTGCTCGGCCGCGACGTCCGCGTGCTGCGGGAGCGCGGGAAGTGGTTTGATACGCCGTGGGCAAAGCGACTACTCGTCACCATTCATCCGTCCGCCTTGCTGCGTCTGCCGGATCCAGCCGCCTATGAAGGGGAATATGCCCGCTTCGTCCAGGATCTGCGCCGCCTCGTTCCGCCCCCTTGACGCCCACCCCACCGTGACATATGCTCCCCCCTGATAGTTAAGGAGCCTACATGTCAAGAATCCCCTTCGCCCTCATCTCCACCGCCCTCTTCTCCACCGCCCTCTCCGCTCAATACGGCCGCGGAGTCATCCTCGGCACCGTCACCGACTCTTCCGGCGCCGTCGTCCCCGGCATGAAAGTCACTGCCACCCACACCGCCACCAACGAATCCCGCGAACTCCTCTCCGACCCCGCCGGCAACTTCCAATTCAACGCCATGCCGAGCGGCTTCTACTCCGTCTCCGCTTCCGGCGCCTCCTTCAAAACCTCCCTCGCCTCTAAACTCGAACTCCGCGTCAACTCCCAACTCCGCGTC
>JANODS010001671.1:0-3538 GCA_031412835.1 Acidobacteriota bacterium
TGTTGCTGGCTATTGGCGCTCTGGCTGGATTCAGTTACGCGGTGAAATACACGTTGGCGTTGAGTCTGCCGTTTGCGCTGGTTTGGGTGTTTTGGCGGGAGCGGAAGCTGCGGCCGGTCCTGGTGGTGGCCGGTTGCGCGGCGGTGATGATTGCGCCGTGGATGATTCGGAATGCGATTTGGTGGAACAATCCGGTGGCTCCGCTGTTCAACGCGTGGTTTCCGAATCCGTACATACATCAATGGTTTGAGAAGGAGTACAAGCTCGGCATGGCGAGGTACGGGTTGCCTTCGCTATGGGCGATTCCGTTGGAGGTGACCTATCGCGGGGAGAAGCTGGCTGGCCGAGTGGGACCGGTGTTTCTGCTGGCTCCGCTGGCTTTGCTTTCGTTACGGAACGCGGTGGGGCGGCGTTTGTTGTTGGCTTGGGTTGTCTTCACGGCTACTTACTTTTCGAACATCGGAACTCGGTTTCTGCTGCCGGGGCTTCCCTTCCTGGCCTTGGCGCTCGCGATGCTGCCATGGCCTCGGCTGGTGCTGGCGGCGGTGGTGGTTCATGCGGTGCTGTCGTGGCCGGACTCGATTAAACTTTATGGCGGTAGGTACGGATGGGCGCTCGAAAAGGTCGTGTGGCGAGAGGCGCTGCGTTGGAAGCCCGAAGAGGAGTTCCTCTCGTCCCGTGTTCCGGCGTACCCGATTACGCGGTTGATCGATGCCGAGGTGCCGGCGGGCCGACGCGTTTACTCTTTCCAACAACTGGCCGAGGCATACTGCGGCCCGGAGATCGTCGTGGCGTTTCAATCGGCGCAAGGCGAAGTTTTGTCGCATTCGATTCACAATGCCTTGCGGGAGGATCGGAAGCCGACGGTTCACGTTCACTACACGTTTTCCGCACGGCCACTTTCACGGGTTCGCGTGACGGTGAACCGCGATTGGGTGGACGCGCGTTGGAGCATTCATGAGATGCGGCTGCTCCATAAGGGAGCGGAGTTGCGACGTTCGGCGCATTGGCGCGTGCATGCCGATTCGGCAGGCGAGCAAGCGCCGTTGGCGTTTGACAATTCGCTGGCAACACGTTGGCACGCGGACGTGCCGTGGCGCAAGGAGCACGGCGTGGCGGTGGACTTGGGAAGGCCGGACATGATCGACGAAGTGGTGCTGGAAATGAGCCCGGATCAGCCTTGGGAAGGGATTGTGATTGAGGGGATCGCCGAGGCGAAAATCGAGCGTCGGGTGGTGGCTCCGCCATTGGGTCTACGGCGGGCGGCGATGGAGGAGTTGCTGGCCCGGGACGTGCAGTACATCACGGCGGAGGCCGGTGAATACTGGTTCGCGGACCTGCAGAATCGGAGTGACTCGTGGGGTATTGAAGAAGTCGGAACGCGCGGTGCCATGCGGCTCTATCGCATTTTGGCCAACCATGAACTACAACAGGTAAGGAAGTAATTGTGAACGATTCGACAAGTTTCTATCTCGGCGTCGATGGCGGCCAATCGAGCACCATCGCCGTAATCGGTAATGCGCAGGGCGAAATTCTGGGCCGGGGAACGGACGGGCCGTGCAACCACGTGAAGTCGGCGGCGGAGGGCCGCGAAAAGTTTGCGCGGGTGATTGGGGGCTGCGTAGCGCTGGCTTGCCAACAATCCGGGCTAGACCCGGCGACGGTTCGTTTCACTTCGGCGTGCCTCGGCTTCAGCGGGGGGCCGGCGGACAAGGAAGGCATTTTGCGGGAGATGCTGGCGACGGACGCGATGCACGTGACGACGGACGCGTTGATTGCGTTGACGGGGGCTACGGGCGGAGGGCCGGGGATCATTGTAATTGGGGGAACGGGATCGATTTCGTTTGGGCGGGACGAGGTGGGGCGGATCGCGCGGGCGGGCGGATGGGGGTACATCTTCGGGGACGAAGGTGGGGCGTTCGACATTGCTCGACAGGCGTTGCGGGCGGCGCTGCGACATCATGAAGGATGGGGGGCGAAGACGGTTCTGCATGATCGCTTGCTGGCCGCGACGGGGGCGCACGATATGAACGAACTGATGCACCTTTGGTACACGGAAGAGTATCCGCGGGCGCGGATCGCGACGTTCGCGCCGATGGTGGATCAGGCGGCGAAGGACGGCGACCGGATTGCGGGGGATATCCTTTCCCGCATGGCGCGGCAGTTTACGTTGCTGGCGATGGCGGTGCGGAATCAGCTTTTCAAGGAAGGCGACGAGGTGGCGGTATCACCGATTGGCGGCGTATGGCAGAGCCAGATTTTGCTCGATCATTTCATCAAGTTTCTGACCGTCGTGGAAGGTAATCTGGTTGTTGCCGCGCGCTATGCGCCGTCGGTGGGCGCGCTGCTGGAAGCCTACAAACTCGTCGGTCTTACCCCTCAACTTTCGAACGTCCCGGAGTCTCATAAATGAAAGCACTTTTGCTGATTGCTGTTGCGCTGCCGATGATGGCGGCTGAACCGGATTGGACCGTGGTGGAGCCGTACGCGCTGAGCTTGCTGCAGCGCTACATTCAGATTCCGAGTATCAACCCGCCGGCGGATACGCGGGCGGCGGCGGAGTTTATGAAACGCGAGTTTGAGGCGGTGGGGATCAGCGTGAAGACCTATCAGGCCGGGACGGGAAACCAGGTGAATCTGGTGGCTCGGCTGCCAGGGAAGAATAAGGCGAAGAAGCCGCTGCTGCTGCTGAACCACTTCGACGTTGTGCCGGTGGACCGGGCGGCGTGGAAAGGCGTAGACCCGTTTGGGGGGGCGGTGAAAGATGGCTTCATTTGGGGCCGAGGGACGCTGGACATGAAGGGCATCGGGGTGATGCACATGCTCGGCATGATCACGATGAAGAAGCTGGGGATCGTGCCGGATCGGGAGATCGTGATGTTGGCGACGTGCGACGAGGAGACGGGCGGCGACCTGGGCGTACGGTGGATGCTGGCCAATCGTGGGGCGGACTTGGAAGCAGAGTATGTTTTGGACGAAGGGGGGCTGGGAACGCGGGACGTGTTTCGGCAGGGGAAGTTGGTGTATGGGATTTCGGTGGCGGAGAAGCAGCCGCTGTGGATTCGTCTGCGGGCGACGGGGACGGCCGCGCATGGTTCGCAGCCGAACGCTGACAACGCGAATATGATTTTGCTGGCGGCGGTGGCGAAGGCAATGGCGCTGCCCGAGGGGGCGAAGGCGAATACGGTGGTGGAAGCGATGCGGACGGCCAGCGGCGGGGCGTTCGCCGAGGGCAAGTTCACTTCGGCAATTCAACGGAACACGATGACGCTGACGACGCTGCGGAGCGGGGTGGGCGATCCGCCGAAGATCAACGTGATTCCGTCGGCGGCGGAGGCGACGATCGACTGTCGGCTGCTGCCGGGGGTAAACGCCGATGAGTTCATCAGCGACATTAAGGCGCGGATGAACGATCCGCGGGTGAAGCTGGAAGTGACGAACACGCCGCCGGGCGTCCCCGGCACGTCGAACTTCGAAACGGGCCTGTTTCGGGCGCTGAAGCAGGTGATTTTGAAGTATCACCCGGACGCGGAGGTTA
>JANODS010001672.1:0-2139 GCA_031412835.1 Acidobacteriota bacterium
GTCTTCGCTTTCTTTGAGCAGTCCCGCCTGTTTTTTCGGGTCGGAGGCATAGACGCTGACGTAAATATCAGACAATTGCCGGGCGGCGTCGAGGTTGTCGGGTTGCAGTTCGACGGACCGTTTGAAGGCGTTAACCGCGTCGGGATATTGACCGAGCTTAATCGACGTGAGAGCAAGCCGATAATAGGCTTCTCCATAACGAGCGTCCTCTTTGAGGGCGTTCCGGTACATGATCGAAGCCTCGCGGAACTTGCCTGTTTCGAAGTACTTATTCCCGTTAGCGAGGAACTTTTTCTTTCGCGTTTCAGGGTCGCGGGAGCAGGAACCCAGCAAGAGAGCGAGGGCGAGGAGGCAGGCGAAAAGTGTACGGGAGAGCATCGGCTTGGTGGTCAGAGTCCTGACTCTCATAGTATACCGAGAAACTACGATTCAACACCCCACGGAGGTACTATCCCGCCCGGGATAGTTGACCGGGACTATTCGACCGCGACGGTCGGTACGAAGTTACCGGAAAGGGGGCTGCTGATGCCTCCGATGGTGATGACCACTTTGAGATCCTGGCCTTTTTCGTGGAAGCCGGGGACGCGGAGGTTGATTTGGTAGAGCCCCACGTATCCGGGTACAAGGCCGCTCCAGTCGACGATCATCTCTTCCTGGACGGTGGGTCCACGGGTAAGATCAGCGGGGGTGGCGACTTTGCGGAAATAAAGGGTAACGTCGTCGGTTTCGATGAGCGGCGAAGAGGGGGCCGGTGCCCCGGGGGCGAGGGTGGTGCGGGGAGGGATGCCGAGGCCGACGGCATAGAGGACAAGGGGTTCGTCGCGCTTGGCGGGACGCTGGGTGGTGATAGGTTCGCCGTTGGCGCGGAAGAGCAGGGCGCGCTTGGTGTCGGGGTCCATAAGAGCGGCAGGGGTATAGCGACCGACGGTGAGTTGGACGGCGTTGGCGGCGACTTTTCGATCAATGGAGCGGACGACGAGGGGGTATCGACCGGCGGCGAGGTTCGGGGGGATCTGGGCGTTGATCTGACCGGAGGAGGTCATTAGGAGGGGAAGCGGATTGTTGTTCAGGGTAAGACAGACCCCACCGAGCGAGGTAGGGAGCGGAGTTCCAGCAGCGGTGGCGGAGCGTCCGAGGTTGGAGCCGAAGATGGAGATTAGGCCGTTCTGAGCGGCACCGGGGGTGTAAGTACCGACGTTAACAACGCCGGCGGCGGGAACGACGGGTCGCTCGGAGGGGGCAATCGGATCGAGTGGAATGATGCTGAGGCCGCTGGTCGTTAGGACGTAGGCGTTTGTAAGAGCGGCGTCGACGGCGAGCAAGCGGCCATCGACATTGGTGCGCTGCGTGCCGTTCAGGCGGGTAAGAGGGCCTTCGAGCGCGGCGGCGCTGCGCATCGTGAGGCCGGTATTGACATCGACGATTTCAATGGTGGGCGTATCGGTGACTACGGCGTTGGCGTTGGCGACGACGGGTTGCGTGAAACGCGCGTAGACGGTGCCGGAGCCGGCGGCGACCGAAGAGATGGGCCGGGTGGTAGTGGCGGTGGGGGTGCCGGGGGGGCGACCGGGGAGGGTGGGGTCAGCGATGCCGCCGGCGATCGGTGAGAGAGTTTGGTTTAGAACGAGACCATTGGCGAGATAGTACTGGCCGCGGGGGCCGGCGCTGACGGGTCCGAAGTAACCGTTAATGGGGGCGGGGGCGATTTGCCGAGACTGCACGTAGTCGTCGACCTGAGCGTCGTAGAGATAGGCGTTACCGTTGCCAGCGAGGAGGAGGAGGAATTCGCCATTCGGGGTGACGCTGATGGTGCGGGGGCCAGCAACAGTGGCGGTGCCAATGATGGGACTGATGGCACGCGGCAGAGCCTCGTCGCCGACGACGCGCCAGAGGGTGCCATTGCTCATGACGATCTGGAGACCACGCTGGGTGACGCCGATTTGAGATGGGGTAACGATGGGAACGTTGCCATTGAAGGGGATGGGCGGGAACTTGACGCGACCGGAGACTCGGAGGTTGTCGAGGTCGATGATGGAGATGGTTTCGCTGCCGCTATTGGCGACGTACAAGGTGGAGCCGTCCGGGGAAAGGGCGAGAGCGCGAGGGAGTTGACCAACCTTGATAGAAGTAAGTAGGCGG
>JANODS010001673.1:0-6739 GCA_031412835.1 Acidobacteriota bacterium
CGGGTAAGCGATTGTAGTGTGGCGGGGGAAGAGGAGGGGAGTTGGGTGGTCCGGTGTGAGCCGAAGGCTGGGTTTGTGGCTGGCACGGAAGTGGAGCGGGAGCTCCTTTGCTATCGGCAGGCCTTTTGGGTCGATCAGAAGGAGATAGCGGTGGTGGCGCGGCGAGCGGAGGTGGTCCGCCCCGGTGCGGATTTGAAGCCGGGGAGCGTGCTGGAGGAGCGGCGGACGCGGGAAGGGGCTGACGGGCCGTGGTTGACGCGGAAGTTGTGGATTAGTTTTGAGTCTCGAACGGGGAAGGGCTACCAACTCCATGAGTATTCGGACTATCGGCGGTTTGCGGTGGAATCGACGATAACAGTGGAGTGATTTACACTGGGGGCTTGGATCCTGCTTTGTATCGCGTGGTGTTGGCCAGTCCACGCAATCCGCTTAACATTGGTGCCGCGGCGCGGGCGATGAGCAATTTTGGCTTGACTGACCTTCGATTGGTGGATGCGTATCGGGTGGCGGTGGATGAGGTGAAGTCGGCGACTCACGCGGGCTCCGTGGTGGAGGGGGCGCGGGAATATCCTTCGATTGCCGACGCGGTGGGGGACACGACGCTGGTGGTGGGGACTTCGTCGGTGGGGAATCGGGAGATGCAGTTGCCGCTATATCGGCTGGAAGACGCCGCGCGGCGCATTCGGAAGCATAACGGGCCGACGGCGCTGCTGTTTGGGTCGGAGAAGTCAGGGCTGTCGAATGAGGAGATGAGCTACTGCCATTTTCTGATGCGGATTCCGACGCGGGAGCCGCATGGGTCGATGAACCTGGGGCAGGCGGTGGCGGTGACGCTGTATGAGTTGAGCCGGGATGGGCGGTGGAAAGCGACGCCGGCGGCGCGACAGGAGTTGGCGGCGGCCGAGGTGGTGGACCGGTTTACGGGGCTGGTGCGCGAGGCTTTGGAGCTGAGCGGGTACGTGAATGAGCGGGTGGTCGAATCGATGGATTTGAAGCTGCGGCGGCTTGTGCGGCGGATGGATTTGTCTTCGCGGGATGCTATACAGTGGCAGGGAATGATTCGGCAAGTGCTTTGGAGATTGAGGAATCCGTCATGAGATATGGGCTGTGTTTATTGGTCATGTTGGTGGGCTGCATGCCGGCGACGGAGAAGCCGAAGGTGGTGGTTTCCGGGGATGAGCCGAAGTACGATGCAGAGTTTTGGAAGACTTGGGGCGACGGGCAGGCGGAGCTGACGAGCTATGACTTGATCTATCCGCGGTACGGGGTTCCGCGGAAGGGGACGGCGGTGGCGATCACAGTGGCGGAGACGTTTTCGAACTCGATGCGGGTGAAGAGCGACCCGGGGGTGCGGCCGGCGAAGGACGAGTTCCCGGTGATGAAGTTGAACCTTGTCGAGGACTTCCAGACGGGGATCTACGACTACAACTTGCAGCTCTCGGCGTTTGTGGCTTTGCGTTCGGTGAACGGGAAGCCGGCGGGGGCACCGACAAAGGTGACGTGGTCAAGCCAGGAGTGGTGCGGAAATCTGTTCAAGTCGGCGCTGTTTAACGAGTCGGCGATTCGGGTGGAGAGCCATAGCTATTTTGATGGGGAGGGGGACCAGGAGGTGCTGGTACGGTATCCGGATTTGGGGATTAGCGAGGATACTTTGATGCTGTGGGCGCGGGGGATGGCGCGGCCAGTCATGAAGCGTGGGGAGACGCGGAAAGTGTCGATGATGCTGGCGTTGCAGGCTTCGCGGTTCAAAGAGGGGCCGGCACGATGGGAAGAGGCTGTGCTATCGCGGACGGACGCGGGGGCGGAGTTGGACGAGTATAAGGTCGTCGTGGGAAAGCGGTCGCGGAGCTTCTTTGTGGAGAAGGCCGCGCCGCATCGGGTGGTTCGTTATGAGAGCAGCGAAGGGATTAAGGCGACGATGCTGGCGAGCGAAAGGATGAAGTATTGGGAGCTCAATACGCCAGAGGGCGAAAAGGAGCTTGAGAAGTTGAAGCTAAGCGTCGTAAGGCCAGTGGGGCTTGGCAAAAAGGCCGCCGTCGACGTAGAGCGTTTGCCCTGAGACGAAGTCGGCGAGTTCGCTCGCGAAGAAGTAGACGGCTCGACCGATGTCCTGGGGCGTGCCGATGCGTCCGAGGGGGGTGAGTTTGGACCAGGTTCCGGCGTAATCGCCGGCTTCTTCCTTGGTGCGTTCGACTTCGATGGAGCCGGGGGCGACGCAGTTGACGGTGATGTTAAATTTGCCGAGTTCGACGGCGGCGACCTTGGTGAACTGTTCGAGGCCGCCTTTGCTGGCGGTGTAGTTGACGAGGTGGGGGAAGGCTACCTTGTTGCAGCCGGAGCCGATATGGATGATGCGGCCCCCGCCCTGCGCCTTCATGAGCGTGGCGGCCTGCTGGGTGCACAGGAATGAGCCTTTGAGGTTAACGTCGAGGACGTGGTCCCATTCAGCCTCGGTGACATCCAGGAGGGCTTTCCAGGTTTGGACGCCAGCATTGTTGACGAGAATGTCGACGCGGCCTAGGGAGGCCTTGACGGTATCGAACATGGCGGTGATCTGGGCGGAGTCGCCGACGTTGGCTTGGACGATGATGCCGGGGGCGCCGAGGGCGTTGACGGCGTCGAGGGTGGCTTGGGCGCCGGGTTGATCGCTATTGTAGTTAACGACGATGGTGGCGCCGTGGCGGGCGAGTTCGAGAGCAATGCCGCGGCCGACGCCTTTGCTAGCGCCGGTGATGAGTGCAACTTTTCCGGTGAGTGGTAGGGCCATCCTTTATTTGTAACTAAATTTCGCTTGCTCCATCCGTGTTATTAATCGGACACTGAGACTTTGCGAGGGAACTCTACCGTTGAACTTGAATTTGCAAGATAGCCAGAAGAGGATGGATCCGACGGAACGTTGGACGACGACCGATGCTTCGGAGATGTATGACGTAGCGGCATGGGGGAAGGGCTACTTCTCCGTGGGCGCGAACGGGCACATGTACGTGCACCCGAGCAAGGAAACGAGCCGGAGTGTGGACCTGAAAGATCTGGTAGACACGCTGGTGATGCGGGGGATTAACCCGCCGATTCTGATCCGCTTTGGAGAGATTTTACAGAACCGTCTGGCGGACCTGCATGCGGCGTTTGGCACCGCGATCAATGAGCATAGCTACAAGGGCGAGTATCGATGCGTGTTCCCGATCAAGGTGAACCAGCAGCGGCAGGTGGTGGAAGAGGTTCTGGAGTACGGCAAGCCGTTTGGCTATGGGCTGGAGGCGGGATCGAAGCCGGAGTTGATGGCGGTGATGGCGATTGCGGACAACGCGACGCCGATCCTGTGTAATGGCTTCAAGGACGATGAGTACATCGAACTGGCGATGATGGCCCGGAAGATTGGGCGGAACATTACGCCGGTGGTGGAGAAGTACACGGAGCTGGATCTGATTCTGAAGCACGCCAAGCAGTTGGGCGTGCGACCGGCGATTGGAATTCGGTTGAAGCTGGCGAGCCGGGGCAGCGGACGGTGGAAGTCTTCGGGCGGCTATCGGTCGAAGTTTGGGCTGACGGTGAGCGAGGCGCTACGGGCGCTGGACCAGTTGAAGAGCGAGGGGATGGCGGATTGCCTGAAGCTGGTGCACTTCCACCTGGGCAGCCAGATTACGAACATTCGGCAGATTAAGGGGGCCGTGATTGAGGCTTCGCGGATCTATACGGAGCTCGTGAAGTCCGGGGCCGGCCTCGAGTTTATCGACGTCGGCGGCGGATTGGGGATTGACTACGACGGGTCGCAGACGGACTTCGAATCGAGTGTGAACTACACGCTGCAGGAGTACGCCAACGACGTCGTTTATCACATCCAGAACGTTTGCGATGAGGCCGAGGTGGCGCATCCGACGATTATCACGGAGAGTGGGCGCGCGGTGGCGGCGTACCATTCGATGCTGATTTTCAACGTGCTGGGGGTGAGCGGGTTTGGAGAAGAGGCGATTCCGAACGAGATTTCGGATGAGTTTGAGCAGCCGTTGATCGACTTGCACCAGACGTTTCGGAACGTGTCAGCGAAGAACCTGTTGGAGGGTTTCCATGATGCGCAGGGGGCGCTGGATTCGGCATTGAACTTGTTCAGCCTCGGCTATCTGCCGTTGACGCAGCGGAGCATGGCCGAGAACATGTACTGGGCGATTTGCCGCAAGATCCTTAAGCTTTCGAAGGAATTGGAGTATTTGCCGGAGGAGTTGGAGGGGCTCGAGAGCATGCTTTCGGACACGTACTTCTGCAACTTCTCGTTGTTCCAGAGCATGCCGGATAGCTGGGCGATTAAGCAGTTGTTCCCTGTGATGCCGATTCATCGGTTGGAGCAGACGCCGACGCACCATGCGGTGTTGGGCGATATTTCGTGTGACTCGGACGGGAAGATCGACCGGTTTATTGATCGGCGGGACGTGAAGAATACGTTGGCATTGCATGAGTTCAAGGGGGGGGAGACGTACTATTTAGGGGCGTTTCTGGTGGGGGCGTATCAGGAAATTCTGGGCGACCTGCATAACCTGTTGGGGGATACGAATGCGGTCCACGTGCAGTTGAGTGAGACGGGCGAGATCATTCTGGACCATGTGATTGCGGGGGATACGGTGCGGGAGGTGCTGGACTACGTGCAGTTTAGTTCGAAGGCGCTGATTGAGTCGTTTCGGCAGGACGTGGAGAAGGCAGTGCGGGATGGGAGGTTGGGATACGAAGAGGCCGGGCGGATGCTGCGGTTCTATGAAGACGGGATCCACGGGTATACCTATTTGGAGTCCGTGGAGTAATGAAGCTGCTGGTGTTTTCGGACCTTCATAACGACAGGCAGGCGCTGGCGAGGCTGATGGCGATTGAGGCTGACGTGTATGTTTGTGCCGGGGACTTGGTGAGCTGGGCACGGGGCTTGGATGCGATGGGTGAGTTGATGAAGCCCCGTGCGGAGCGGATGTATGTTTTGCCGGGGAACCATGAGTCGGAGGCCGATATTGCTGGGTTTTGCGAGCGGTTTGGGTTTACGGCGCTGCATGGGAAGTCGGTGATGTTGAACGGGGTGCATGTTGCGGGGCTGGGGTATTCGAACGGGACGCCGTTTGATACGCCGGGGGAGTATACGGAGGCGGAGTTGGCAGAGCGACTGGCGGTGTTTGCGGGGTTGGCACCGATGGTGCTGATTTGCCACTGTCCGCCGAAGGATACGCCGCTGGACGGGGTGGAGGGCGGGGCGCATTATGGGAGTGTGGCGGTGCGGGAGTTTTTGGAGAGGTATGAGCCGGTGCGGTTCTTTTCTGGGCATATCCACGAGACGGAGGGGGTGGACTGCATGGTGGGGCATACGCGGGGGGTGAACGCGGGGAAGAGGGGGTATTTGTTGGATTTGGAGATCCTTAGTTCGTAGGCCGATTTTGCTAGGCCACGCGTCGGGTTGGTGACTTAATGCGGAAGTCGACTTCGAGCCCGGCGTCGTTGAGCATGTTTACGAGCGTGTCGAGGGAGAATCGGGTGAGCAGTCCGCGGGTTAGATCAGAGATTCTGGGTTGCGTTACCTTCAACCGCTTGGCGGCTTCGGTTTGGGTCAAGCCTTCGGTTTCGATGAACTGGCGAAGGGCGGTCATCATTTGCGAGCGGATGCGCAAGTTAAGGGATTCGGCAGGTGCGAAGCCGAGGTCGGCGAACACATTGCCGCTGCCTTTGGTGAACGTCCAGAAGGGGCGAAGTGGACCCGGGTTCGTTTTCTAGCTTGGCTGGGTCCTTTCTCAGGGACGGTGTACTGGTTCGCTTTTGGCTAGGCGGCTCGGGAAAATCCGGAGGCCGTCAGGCTTTCGAGCAGTTCGTTGACCTCCCAACCGAGGGAGATTTCAGATGTAAGTCCCTTGTATGGAAGCATTTGCGCGACCCGAAGGGGCGAAGTGTAGCTGGGTTCGTTTTTGGGCTTGGCTAGGTCCTTTTTCAGGGACTATGTACTGGTTCGCTTTTGGTTAGCCAGCTCGGGGAATTCCGGGGGCCGTCAGCTTTTCTAGCAGTTCGTTGACGTCGTAACCGGGGGCGATTTCGGCCATAAGCTGTTTGTCTAGAAGCATTTCGGCAACCCAGTAGGGTAATTCGTGGCTGGGTTCGTTTTTTGCTCGCTCGGCGTGGGCCATCACTTCCGCTACGACTTCGGGGGGCGGCAAGGGCTCCTCGGCCAAGTTCGCGTCCGCATCGTAATTTACGGGTTCGGGCGGCACGATAGGAAAATCCTTGCGAGTTTGTTTTAGCAGTTTCTGAAAACTGGCGTAGGCGGCGAGATGCGCTTTTTTGTCCCTTTGGAGGGAACGCCATAGCTTATCCTTCTGCAAGCCTTGCTCGTAGGCGAATAGCTCACGGTCGGCGTCGGAGAGATCCGCATAGGCTCGAATGATTTCATCGATGCCGCGCTGGCGTGCGTGAGTTTCGAGCGAGATCGTGCGTTCGAGCTGGAAAAGCTCAATGCTCATGTGGCGAACGAATGTTTGCTCGCCTTCTGATTGCGGTGCGTGCTGCCTGACCTGCTTCTTATAGAGCCGCATGTAAGCCTGGCGGCAGTCCGTCGAGAGCAGGGCGATGCATTCGGGCAACTCCTCCTTGAGAGTGTCCAGATGCTGGCCGGTCGTGATTCCGTTCAGCGAACTGATGTACCTGCCGATTGGAGAGACAGGCCCCGTGCTTTTGGCTCCGTTTTCCCGGGCGATTTCGGCGCGCCGGGCTATTTGTTCTTCGG
>JANODS010001674.1:0-1979 GCA_031412835.1 Acidobacteriota bacterium
GCTCACAACGCGCGTCCACGTGCCGTACCAAAACGTCTGATGGTTATTGCTCTGGTTCGTCGGGTCCGCGTCGGGCACCGGAAAAATGCTGTTCCGCCGACTGATGTCGCTGTTGTACATATACCGCCCGGTCACCGCATCACGGTCGCTGAAGCGGTGGTCGATCTTCACGATCACGTTGTCCCGCGTCAAGGCGTTGATGTCGTTGGCCCGAAAATTGTTGGCCCCTGTCACATCGTCCGCCGCCCGGTTCGGCAGCGGATAAAACGGCAAAATATTCTTGCCAATCGCGTCCCACCGGCTTACCGGAATCACGTTGCCCGGAAAAGCGTCCCGTACCACCGCCGTGCCCTCTCGACGGCCCGAAAACGGGTCATAAACCAACACCGGCCCCCGCGCGTTAAACGTTTTGTTAAAGTCCCCCTGCCGTTCCGCCGCCGTCGGCACCGTCAACGTTCGCACCGACCCATCCCGCCGTCGCGATCCCTCATACGACACAAAATAAAACGTCCGGTTCTTCAAGATCGGCCCGCCCACCGTCCCGCCAAACACGTTGTACCGCAGCGAAGGCTTCTGCTTCGCCCCGTCCACAATCGGAGAGAAAAAGTTCGGCGCGTCCAGCACCTGGTTCCGCAAATACTCAAACAAACTCCCCCGCACCTTGTTCGTCCCCGACTTCGTATTCGCAATCACCAGCCCGCCCGCCGATCCGCCGAACTCCGCCGAGTAACCATTCGATAGCACCTTCACTTCCTGCAAACTCTCCACCGGCGGATCCGTGTCAATCTGCCCCACGCCCAGCCGCATATTCTGCCCCGATCCCCCGTCGATGAGAAACATTTGCGATTGCGTTCGGCCCCCCGCCCACGAGTAATTCGGCTTCGCCCCAGACTCATAATTTACGAAAACCGCCGCCCCCGTTATTTCAATCAAATTCATCGCCCGCCGATCCCCCAGCGGCATGTCCTCAATCGTTTTGGCCTCGATCAACTGGCTTCCTTCCGAACTGCGCGTGTCCAGCAGCGACGGCCGCTCACTTACCGTCACGCTCTCGCTCGTCGCGCCCACCTCCAACTTCGCGTTCAACTCTCCCGCCTGGCCCGTCGTCAATTCCACATCGTTGTATCGCTCCCGCCGAAACCCAACTCCTTCAATGGTCACGGTATACTTCCCAATCGCTAACGGTCGCAACGAATAAAACCCCGCCGAATTGGTCGTCGCCGTCACCCGCGCACCCGTTGCCACATGAGTCGCCGTCACTGTCGCCGTCGGCATCGCAGCCCCCTGCGGGTCGACCACCGTACCCGATAACGAGGCACCCGTCGACTGCGCCCAGAGCGCTATCGAACTAAACACAAAAAATAAACTGGCAACCCGCATAGATCCTGGGAGTGTACGGCAATTCCCGCAACGCCGCAATCAACAACCCGGGCTCCAGTAAGCCTGTATTATCATGGAGCGGTAATCTCTTGCGGAATTCAAAATGAGCTCGATCCGGTTTGGTGCCACACACGAGTTTCAGCTCCTGCGGCGAGAGGAGGTCCGCACCCGCTGGACCCTCGAATCAGCACTCGATTTCCTCAAACGCTTCCGCAACGACAACGCCGCGTTAGCCGGTTTTCGCCGCCTCGTCCCCACCAAAGGCCGTGGCATCTCCGCCGCCACCAACGACCAACAACTCTTCCAAAGCATCGCCAAGATGATGGTCTCCGGCGAACTCCTCATCGTCAAACCCCAGGGCCTTATCGACCACGGCCACCTCAGCCTTAAGGCCACCACCGCCGCCGTCGCCGAAGCTCCTCCGTCGGAACGGAAAGAGCCCGAAATCATCGAAGACACGAATACCTTCGAACCAGACCACGACGGCATCGCTCAAGCCGCGGCCCTTCGCTCCGCCGCCGCCAATGGCGTCCCGTTCTGTGCCGAATGCGCCCGCTACGCCGCCGAACAAGCCGCCATCGCGCGCCCGGCCGCCAAAC
>JANODS010001675.1:0-1426 GCA_031412835.1 Acidobacteriota bacterium
CACCAACGCCACAAAGTAGAACAGTACCGCCGCTCCGCCCATAACTCCCAGCCCCGGAGACTCCAGTCCAGCCACCAACGCCCCCGACCAGCGATTCGCCCCCCAGCTCAGCAGCGCACCCACAAAAATGCCTACCGTCACCACCCGCGTCACCCAACCCAGCACCAACGCGATGATGTCGAACGGCCCCGCCCCCCGCGCCATTCGGATCCCGATCTCCGCCCCCCGACGAACCACGGCGGACGCCACAACACCATAAATGCCCACCGCCGCCAGAACCAGCGCCAACAAAGAAAAGGTGCTCAACACAAACGCCAGAAACCGCTGTGGCGCCGCCGAACCGTGCACGAGTTCCGTCAACGGCATCGCGGCAACCAGCGGCATCGTCGGATCCAACTGCGCCAATCGCCGCCGCACCTCCGGAATCAGCGCTTGTGTCTCCCCCGCCCCTCGCAAAATCACCGTCACCGTCGGCGAAGGGTGTACAAAAACAGACAGATAAACTTCGGGCTGCGGGTCGGCCGCCAACCCCGCCTGTCGTATATCGTTTACCACTCCCACAATCTCGGCCGCCTTCGGCGCAAGCCCCTCCTGCACAAATAACTGTCGTCCCACTGGGCTCTCCAACCCAAAGAACCGCTGCGCAAATCGCTGGTTCACTAGCGCCACCCTGGCCGTATCCGGCGTGTCCCGCTCCGACAACAATCGACCCCCCGCCAACCGCATCCCCATCGCACCAAAGAACCCCGGATTCACCCTCCGTACCTCGACCATCTCCTGCCGCGCCGAATCCGCCGCCGCGCCAATATTCACCGGTCGCATGCTCTGGTCGCCCCCCAAAGGCAGCCGATTCGCTAATCCCACCCCCCTCATTCCGGGAATCGACGCCAACTCCGCGTCCATCCTGCGCAGAAACTCCCGTCCCTCCTGCCCCGGGCTATTTCGGCTCGACAACGATAGCTCCATCGCCACCGCACCCGTGGCTTGAAAGCCCGGATCCGCGTCCAAAGTGCGAACCAACGTGCGCACGGCCGTACCCGCGCTCACCAGCAACACCGTCGCCAGCGCCACCTCCGCCCCCAGCAGCACACCCCGGCTGGAGAATTTCTCCCGAAACGGCAGCAACGCCATGCCGAAGGCGGCAACCACCGACGCAATTCCCGCGAAAGCGATCACTGGCAAGCTGATGCCTGGCTCCCCGAAACGCAGGATCTCTGGTGGAGCAAAACGAACCAGAATGTCCAACCCAAACTCGGCTATAACCAGCCCCCCAACCGCCCCCGCCGCCGCCAGCACCAACGCCTCGGAAACCATCTGCCGAAAAATGTCCCTCCGCCCCGCCCCGAACGCCAACCGCATCGCCATCTCGCCCCGCCGCGCCAAATTCCTCCCCAACAGCAAGCTCCCCACATTCAAACAAGCAATC
>JANODS010001676.1:0-2538 GCA_031412835.1 Acidobacteriota bacterium
GTTGCGCTGGAAGGCGTCGAGGCTGGCGAAGGCGAGGGAGGTGGCGGTGCCGTTGCCGACGTTGAGGTGGATGCGGCGGATTTCGCCACCGAGTTTGATGGTGTGGCGACCGCGGATCCAGGAGAGGTTGTCGACGATGGAGTAGGTGCTGGGTTTTTCGATGATGTAGCTGGTGGCTTGGGTCGAGCTAAAGCCGGGGATGGCGACGCCTTCAGGGAGGCGCCCCACGTCGTTACGGGTGAGCGCGGAACGGTTGAAACCGAGTTTCGTTTCGTTGATCAGGCGGGTGCTCCAGACCTGCTGCCACTGGGTAGTGACGTTGGTGGGGCGGATGTTGGAATCGCGCGTTTCGAGCAGGCCGTTGCGGATTTCGCTGATCAGTCCGTCAGTCATGGCGAAGCGGAAGAAGAGACTGTGTTTGTCGTTGATGCGCTGGTCGATGCGGGCCATGCCGCTGTGTTCGTTGCGGCGCTCGGGGGTGGTGGCGAAGAGGCGGTCGACGTTGACGTTGGGGCCTGGCGCGTTGCCGACGGGGAAGGCGTTGATGATGCCGCGGAGAGCCTGGGGCGTAGCGGCGCGGAAGGAGGCGCTGGGGACGAGGCCGTCGACGCGGGAGATGCTGAGGCGTTGGAGAAGGCCTTCGTAGTTGGCGAAGAAGAACGTCTTGTTCTTAACGATGGGTCCGCCGAGGTTGGCACCGAACTGGTTCAGCCGAAAGGGCGGTGGGTTCGTTCCGTCAAATGGGCGGCGGGCGTCGAGGGCGCTGTTGCGGAGGAATTCGTACATCGAGCCGTGGAATTGGTTGGTCCCGGTCTTTGAGACGAGGTTGATTTGAGCGCCGCCGCCGACGCCGCCTTCGGCTGTGAACGGAAGGGAGTTGACGCGGAATTCGGCGATGGAATCTGTGGAGATGACGAGGCGAAGGTTGCCTTCCTGGCGGGGATCTTTGATGCCGGTGGCGTCGACGCCGTCGAAGGTCCAGTTATTGTCGTCGCGGGGGCGACCGAAGAAGCGGATGGAGTTTTGATTCCCTTCCCCGACGTTGACGGCACCAGGGGCGAGGGCCATGAGGGAGGCCCAGTGGCGGCCGTTGAGGGGAATGTTCTTAATTTGCTGTTCGCCGATAACAGAGCCGATTTCGGCGCTGGTCTGTTCGAGGGGGGTGGCGGCGGCGTTGACTTCGACGGCGGTGGAGACGGCACCGACTTGGAGCTGGGCGTCGAGCACGCGGGATTGACCGACGGCGAGGGTTACGGCGTCGAAGCGGGCGGTGGAGAAGCCGTTGAGAGAGACAGAGACGGTGTAGGTGCCGATGGGAAGGCCGGGAAGTTGGTAGGTGCCGTTGGAGGCGGATTTGACCTCGCGTCTGAAGCCGTTGGCGGGCGATTCGAGAGTGATAGAAGCGCTGGAGAGGACCGCGCCGGATGGATCGGTGACGACGCCGGAAAGGGTGGCGCGGTCGACTTGGGCCAGAAGGGTGGCACCAACGAATGCGGACAGGGCGGCTAGACGATAGAATTGAAGCATCTACGCCCAGTCTAGGGATCCCCTAGTTACAATCAGATGTCAGCTTGGTGACAAGGCTTTGACAGTTTCGAGGAGGGCGGCGGTGATTTTCAAGGCTACGACTTTCCCTTTTTCGCCTACTTCGCCAACCGGGCCGACACAGCTGGGGCAGCCGGATTCGCACGGACAGGCGGCGATGAGGTCGGCGGCGGTCTGCACGAGGCGGACTTGCTGGCGGAAGAGGGGTTCGCTGCCGCCCATGCCGCCGGGGTAGTTGTCATAGAGATAGAGGTTCGGCTCCCACTCGCGGAGGCCGCCGGTCGCGTCTTCGGTCAGGGTGACGGAGAGGTCGCGCGGGTCGCACATGAGGAGCAGGGCGGCGACGGCGCGGAGGGCGTTGCCGAGGCCGACGAGGCCGTTTTGCTTTTCGGTGGGGGTGAATTCGGGGAAGCGGGCGAGGAAGACGGCTGGGAAATGGAGCCAGAAGGAGGTGGTGTGCATCTCCTGTTCCGGCATGGAGAGGTTGCCGGCACCGATGTTTTCAAGGGTATAGAACTTTATCTTCTTAAAGCCGACGATTTGGCGGTTGACGCGGACTTCGCCCCAGCGGGCGTGGTTTAGGGTATCGAATTCGGTGAGTATCTTTACCTGGGTGTAGTCGATGGCGTCGGTGAAATAGTCGCATTCGACGGCGCGGACATAAGCTTTGCGGCCGACGTAGTCGAATTTTTCGACCTGGAACTGGCGAGCGTCGTGGAGATAGATAGCTTTTTCGTGAAGCGTGGTGAGGGCGGAGGGGAAGTCGACTTCGGCGATGACCTGATTCTGACGGGTGACATCGATGACGATGAAGTTATCGCTGGTGACGGCGCGGAGGGACACGGCGTCGGCGGGGTAGGTGTCGGAGGTCCAGTGCCAGGTTTCGCCGGAGTGGTGGAGGAGGCCGAGTTCTTCGAGGAAGCGGCAAAGTTCGGCGGTTTCGAGGGTTCCGAACTTTTCGCCGTCGCGGATGGGGAGTTCGAAGGCGGCGCA
>JANODS010001677.1:0-2952 GCA_031412835.1 Acidobacteriota bacterium
CCGCGCTTTGGCTCTACGAAGTCGTCGCTGTTGTGACGAAAGCGCAGCGGAATGGAGGCGTGTCGCAAGCTGATGCCGACCGCTTCATCTACGATCTTCGCTCTCTGGAGGTCGTGGTGGATAACCAAGGTGCCGGGCACGTGTTCAGCGAAGTCCGCCGACTGGCCGCCGAACATCGATTGACCGGGTACGATGCGGCCTACCTGGAGCTGTCAATTCGAAAGGGTTTACCGCTAGCGACCCTGGATGAAGAGTTAAGACAAGCCGCGGTTTCGACCGGCGTGGCCCTAGTCGGTTAGGATCCGCAGGCTGCACAGCGAAACCCGGCGGACTCTATCGGCCCGCCGAGTCTCCGCTCAACTACTTCTTCGCCTTTTGCGCCTTACAGCACTTCTGGCCATTACAGCAGGACGTGCCGTTACAGCAATCCGCCGCGAATAAGCTCGTCCCGAAGACGAACATCAAAGTCACTGCCGTCAAAACGGAAGTCATTCTTTTCATTTGAGTTCTCCTAAAATGAGGTTGTAAGCGCTTGGTAGTAAACTCAACGGCCGTCTCAACTTCACCGGATCACAGCAACAACACCCGGTTCAAAACGCAACGGTCGCAAGTCCGCGAAACCGTTCTCCCCCTCGGCCCCGGCTCCAATAACACCCCATCCCCCGGCGCGCGAACCATCAGCCGAACCGGCGGAGAGAACCAACTATCCAGCGTCGCCTCCGCGATGCCAATCTTTCGCTCCGTCATGAAGAACGGACAGTTATCTAACGATTCCGACAGTGGGCACTTCTTTTCCGGAGCATGCGGCCGAGGGCAGCAACTCTTGTTCGCCGTCAAAAACGGACACGGCACCAGCCCCCCGACGCTCACCAATGCGAACATCGCCATCGCCACGAATTGTGCCAAAAACCTGCGCAACATCGTCAACTTCCACTATCCCACTATTCGCTCAACTTCGCTAACTCGGCCTCTAAATGCGCAATTCCCTTACACAACATATCCCGATGCCGACTATGCCGCGCCGCCCCCAAATCCCGCCACGCCGCCTTCAACGCCAACTCCAAACTCGCCCGCTTCCTCGCCGCTTCGCTCGGAGGCGGTGCAGGCTTCTGCCGCTCCGCTCGCTCGGCCTGCTGTGATTCCACGTCTTTGCTCTCCCATCCTCTCGACATGGCTACTGTTGCACCCTAACCACCCGAAATCCAATCTCGGGCAGCTTAGCCGCCGGATCATCGGCAAATCGCCACGCCACCGAAACGACCATCGCCGGAGAATCATAGTTGCCCCCCCTCACCATCCGCATCTCACCCGTCTTCGGACCCTGCGGATCCACCGCCGGCGACGCCGCATAATACGCCGCATCCAACCAATCGCTCGTCCACTCCGACACATTTCCTAACATGTCGTACAGCCCAAACGCATTCGCAATCCGTGTCGCCACCTCTTGCGGTTTTTGCCCGCTATTCTGCTGCACCCAAGCGACATCATCCAGATTCCGAGGTCGATCCTCCGTCGAATTCGCCCGCGCCGCGTACTCCCATTCAGCCTCCGTCGGCAACCGATACCGAAACCCATCCTTCGCCGCATTCAACTTCGCCAAGAAGCCTTGCACCTCATTCCATGAAACCTTCGCTTTCGGCAAGTTCGACCCCGTCGCCTTCCCCGTCATCACCGCATTCCAATGCTTCTCCGACACCTCCGTCCGGCCAATCTGAAACGCCTTGCTGATCTTCACCATGTGCCGTGGCCTCTGATCATGCGTCTCCGTATCCGCGCCCATATGGAACTGCCCCGCCGGGATCAAAGCAAACTCCATCGGCCACCCATCCACCACCAGGGCCAATGAACTCGCCGCCGTCGGTGCCGTAGTCGGTGGAGCGGCCAGCGATGCCTGCGCCTCGGGCTGTTTCGTGGCTGGCGGCGGCGTCCACGCCACAGCCCCCGGCTGCGGGGTTTCAATCCCTTCATTCACTCGGTCCCGCGCGCGGCCCACAAACCAAAAGATGGTCGCCATCGCAACCAACGCGATCGGCAGCAGAATCGCCGCCTTCTTCATCACGCTCGCCGAATCCCCCGCGGCGGCCACCGTCGTAGACCCCAGCGCCTCCACAAAATCGATACAACGCGGAAACCGCTCAAACGGCTGCTTCGCCGTCGCGCGCTCAATCGCCGCCTGCATAATCGGCGACACTTTCGGATTAAACGTCGACGCCGGGGTCGGCTGATCGTGAATGATCTTATAGGACAACGCAATCCACGAATCAGCTTGAAACGGCATCTCGCCCGTGTATAACTGGTACGCCACCACGCCGAGCGAAAACTGGTCCGCCCGTCCATCCACCGCTTCCCCTCGGATCTGCTCCGGTGCCATATAACCCAAGGTCCCCACCGTCGTTCCCGGCCCCGCCATCGTCTCCGTAGCCCCAGCCGCCATCCGCCGCGCAATCCCAAAATCGGTGATCTTCACGTTTCCCATCTCATCCAGCAGCATATTCCCGGGCTTCACATCCCTGTGCACAATTCCCTGCGCATGCGCTTCGTCCAGCGCCAGCGCCGCCTGTCGCAAAACGTTCCCAATCTTCTCGAGATCCTGCCGCTCCCCCGCCAGAATCATCGCTTCCAACATCGCTCCCCGCACGTACTCCATTACGATATAGGCTCGATCCTCAATCCGAAAGAAGTCGTACACGGCCACGATGTTCGGATGTCGTAACTGCGCCGCCGCCCTCGCCTCCCGCGATAAACGCTCCTCCAAGCTCGCGCGTTCCGATTCGTTCACTCCCTCCAGGCGCACGCTCTTGATCGCCACTTCCCGGTCCAGCGTCGGGTCGTAAGCTCGATAAACCACCCCCATCCCGCCCCGCCCCAACACTACCCGAACTTAGTACCGTGCCAGTAGCACCAAAGCACAAGGATATAGCGTGCGCGATAATTCCCGAATTTCCCCCCCCC
>JANODS010001678.1:0-3348 GCA_031412835.1 Acidobacteriota bacterium
CTCGCCAACACCAGGGCTATGAGAGTTCCGAGGATAACGGCATTCTTCCTGCAGCGTTGTACAATCATTTACCTCTATAGTGACCCAACCCGACGAATTATGTGCCGTAAGCGCAGGGGCAGGCAAACGGTCGAGTCCTCGGTTAATCATCACCACCGACATTTCATGGGCGACGTTGAGCCAATTGACTTTAATGAGTATGAATTACTGGCGGGCTCATTCTATGAGGAAATTAAGGAACTTTGGAGGAAGGAAGATGAAAACGACAATTAACATTGGGGTTGGAACCGCGGACGAATTTTTCAAGCGTTCCTTGGATCGTGCGAAGAAATTAGATCGCGGCGAACGATTGCAGCCTGAGATGCGAATTACGTTTGAGGACCCCGCGGAACTGATTCGTGTAATGACAGGAAAGCGGGTGGAACTGATCCACGCAATCAGGCGTAGCCCAGCGGCCGTATCGGAGCTTGCCCTGACACTCAATCGTGATCGTGCCGCGGTAGACCGTGATGTGAAGCTCCTAGAGCGATTAGGACTGTTAGCCACGAGCTTTGAGGACAATCCGGGCCACGGACGGCGCAAAGTGGTTCGGTCTCTCGCTGCACGGTACGAACTCACGGCAACGATCTAGCAGAATCAAAAGCCAGCAGAAGCGGCTGACCAAGCCTCAGCCAAGCGATGTCGATCCGCCTTCCGAAGTGATGTCGATCAGTATTCCGAACCGACGCTGGTGTTAGATTGTGTTGATTTCTCGCCTTTACGACGACTTGGACCGATATGCCGAGCCTCACGTGCGCTTCTATCATGAGGAGATCCCGGGCGGGGCAAGGATAACTCGCGGAAGTGACCTTTTAAGCAAAGACTACCCCTCAGACTGGACCGGGTTGTTCGCCCTGGACCTCAAGAATTGAACTCCATGGAACTGGACTAATCAAGGATCCAACTGAATCTAGGACTACGAACCGCCCTGCCTCACCCGTCTGATCAGACCCGAATGCACTCAAATGAGATCGGTAGATCGCGTCCTCTTCCATTTCCGCCGTCCTGTAATCGCAACACCCTTGTGCCCCCTAGGCTGTTAGCTCCGGCAGTTCCTTGATCGCCTAGCTGTCGAAGCCCAGGAGTCGTAGCGAGCCGGGTGAATACAGGAAAACTGTTGATTCGAATGGCTATAGCGAGAGCAGAAGGATCTTTGATTGGTCAATAGAAGGGAGATCACTCCGAGCGGAGGGTGCGGGCTGGGTCCATCAGGGCCGCTCTTCGCGCGGGGGCGAAGGCGGCCAGTAGAGCTAGCAGGAGCAGGAGGGCAGCCGTGGCGGCGAGGAAAATGGGATCGCGGGGATTGACGTTGAAGAGGAGGCTGGCTAGGTGGGGGGCCGCGACGACGGCGATGGCGAGGCCCAAGGTGATTCCGCCCGCGGCGAAGAGGAGCGCTTCGCGGAGGATCAGCATTTGCACTTGGCGGGGCAGTGCGCCGAGCGCCATGCGAATGCCGATTTCGCGCCAGCGGAGGGTGACCATATGGGAGAGGACGCCGTAAATGCCGGTGGCGGCCATGAGGAGGGCGAGGGCGGCGAAGACGGAGAAGGCAAAGGCCTCGAAACGGGCGGCGGCTTTTGGTTCGTCCCAGGACTCTTCCATCGAGCGGAGGGTGACGAGGATGTTGGGGTCCAGTTGGCGGAGGTGGGCGCGGATGGCGGTGGCGGTGGGAGCGGGGTCGCCGACGGTGCGGAGGAGGAGGCTTAGGCCGCGCGAAGAACTCAATTCTCTGCCTCGGTCGCTGGTGGCGCTCAGAGGTTCCAACACTTCTGGCTTGGGCGGGTTGCGCAGTCCGTCGTTACGGTAATCTTCCATGACGCCGACGATGGTTTTCCAGGGTGCGCCGAGTCCGTCAAGCTGTTTGCCGAGGGGATCTTCGCCGGGAAAGTAGCGTTCGGCGAGAGTTCGGTTGATGATGGCTTCGCGGGCGGTGCCGGCTTCGGCTTCCGGGGAGAAGACGCGGCCTTGGAGGAGGGGGACGCCCATGGCGGCGAGATAGTTCGAATCAGCGAGGCGGACATGAATGCGATGGAGGCTGGAGTAGGCGGGGCGATCGGGGCGGCTGAAGGTGGCGGTGCTATTGAATTCGGTGGGGGGGAGGGGCGCGACGAAGGAGAGCGCGAGGACGCCAGGCGTCGGGGCGAGCCGGTCGCGGAGTTGGTCGATTAGGTCGGTGGGCTGCTTGCTGAAGGTCGAGGCCTGGAGGGAAAGGGAGGCGGTGAGGAGATGGTTGATTTGGAAGCCGGGCGAGACGGCGTGGAGTTGGCGCAGGTTCTCGAGCAGGAGGGTGGCGCCGAAGAGGAGGACCATGGAGGCGGCAAGTTCTAGGACGACGAGAGCTCGGCGGAGGGGGAGGCGGGGGAGAGGGAGAACGGGCGCGAGGCTGAAGCACAACGAGCAGAGGAGGCCCGCGCCGACGGCGGCGGCGAGGACTTGGGGGTCGAGTTCGACGGCATTGAGGGCAACGAGCGAGGCGCTTCCGGCGGCTGGGAGCAGGAGGAGGAGAAGGCCGGTGAGGGCGAGGCCGAGGGCGGTGCCGAGGCTGCCGATTAGCAGGCCTTCGGTGAGGAGGCCACGGATGAGCTGGGCGCGGGAGGCGCCGAGGGAAGAACGGATGGCCATTTCATGCTGACGACCGGAGGCGCGGGCGACGAGAAGGCCGGCGACATTGGTGGTGGCGATGAGGAGGATGCAGGCGATGGCGGTGATAAGGACGAGGGAGAGGGTACGGGATTTTGCGCCGGTGTATTCGTGAAGGGGGAGGACGCGGAGTTCGGCACCGGCCTTGGCGTAGAACTTTTCGGCGCGGGCGATGCTGTTGGCGAGACGGGTGGAGAGTTCGGCGCGGACTTCGCCGAGATCCATGCCGGGCTGGCGGCGGGCGACGCCCTTCAGGATGCGCATGGATCCGGAGGAGCCGTGCGTCAGGAGCACAGGAGGAAGAGACAGAGGGATGAGGACGTCAACGCGCTGTTCGTCGGGGAGGCGAAAGTTGGGGGGCAGGATGCCAATGATGGTGGTGGGTTGGCCGTTGAGCGGGACAGCGCGGCCGATGAGAGTGGGATCGGAATGGTAGTGATTTTTCCAGATTGTGTGGGAGAGCATGGCGACGAGGGGGGCGGCGGGAGAGTCGTCGTTGGGTTGGATGGCGCGGCCGAGAGCGGGGGAAGTGCGGAGGATCGAGAATAGATTGCCGCTGATGCGAGCGGTCTGAGCCTTGAGGGATTCTTCGGGTGCCGCGAGGACACCCGAGCTCCAATCGAAGGCCCCGAGAGGGCCGAGGGATTGGGTGCCTTGCCATTCGCCGTA
>JANODS010001679.1:0-2889 GCA_031412835.1 Acidobacteriota bacterium
CGACAAAAACGCCGACTCGCAGGAAACGCTCTTTTCGCTCGCCAACGACACCGGCGGCAAAGCGCTCCTCGATTCGAACGACCTATCCCTCGGCATTCGCCAAGCCCAAAAGGACGTCGAAAGCTACTACATCCTCGGCTACTACTCCTCCAACGAAGCGAAAGACGGTCGCTTCCGCAAGATCAAAGTCGAAACCGCCCTCAAGGCCAAACTCGAGTACCGCCCCGGGTATTACGCCGACAAGATCTGGGCCAAACTCAACGACGCCGAACGCGAAAAACAGCTCGTCGACGCGCTTCAGCTTGGCAACCCCGTCACCGACCTCCCCATGGCCGTCCAACTGCTCTACTTCCGAACCGCCGCCAACCGCTACTTTGTCCCCCTTGCCGTCAAAATCCCCGGCTCCAGCCTCGCCCCTCAAACTGAACTCGACTTCATCGGCAGCGTCAAGGATGCCAAAGGCCGAACGGTTTCCGCCCTCCGCGACACCCTAAAACTTAAGGCCGAACTGGGCGGCCGCAGCCTGCTCTACGACGCCGGCTTTTCGCTCGGCCCCGGTGAATACCGCGTCAAGGTCCTCGCCCGCGAAAACTCCAAAGGCACGATGGGCACCTTTGAAACACGCCTCGTCATTCCCAATCTCGACTCCGGATCGGCCGCCCCCGTTTCCAGCCTCGTACTCGCCACCCAACGCGTCCCCTTCGTTGCTCCCAAGAAGGAACGCAAACTCCAGGACCTCCACCCACTGGTCGCCGATGGCCAAAAACTGCTGCCCTCCGTCACCAACGCTTTCCGGCGAACGCAAACCCTCCTCGCTTTTGCCGAGGTCTACTCTCCTTCCACCACGTCCCTTGCCTTCTACCGCGGCAACCGGAAAGTCTTCGAATCCGCTCCCAAACAAGGGCAGAAGGCGGTCGAATTCGCTCTCCCCCTCGCCAAACTCCTCCCTGGCGAATATACTGCTCAACTCAACGTCATCGCGCCAACCACCCAGAAATTCGCCTTTGCCCGCGAACGCTTCATCATCCTCCCCCCGGTCGTAAAACCAACCCCAACTCCCTAGTTGTCGTCCGCCTCTGGTATAATAAAAACTTCTAACCGCCCCTAATGGAGCTAATACTCCGGGGCTGTTTCCCCTCCCCTGAAACTGAGGGAGAACAAAACTAGAGGCTTTATCGTTTGAAACGTTGGATTTCTAAAGGCGTCGTCCTACTCGCCATTTCCTTTGCTCCTTCCACGGAGATCAAAGCTCAGGAAGTCAAAGGCATCACGACCCGCTCCGACCGTCGGCTTCTTCGCATCAAGTCGTTTTTCCGCAAACGAATCTGCCCCGCCCACGAGTATGCGGCCGAGTTTCTCATCGCCTCCGATAAGCAAAAACTGGACTGGCGACTCCTCCCCTCCATCGCTCTCATCGAAAGCAGCGGAGGGAAGGTCTTCGCCAATAACAATATCTTCGGCTGGGACTCCTGCCGTCACCGCTTTCCGTCCGTTGTCGCAGGGATCCACGTAGTCGCGGACCGATTGGCTAACTCGCCGCTATATCGGGGCAAGTCCATCGACGAAAAACTGAAAATTTATAACGCGCAACCCCACTACAGGGTCGCCGTCAAAAAAGTGATGGCCCAACTCGAAGGGGAACCGATTAGTTATTAGCCTACTACGCGAATGCCATAGTAGAGGCCACCAAAAACCAACACGCTGGCCGCTGCCACCACCAACCAAATCATCATTCGTTCGGTCGTGGAACTGGCCGTCTTTGCGTCTTTCCGCATCGTTTCATCGAGGCTATCAAACATAGGAAACCTCCTGCACTTTGCCTGTATGAATAAATAGGCCGGAAAAAATGTGGGGTACGTCGGGTCTTCCTACCACGAATAGTACACCCGATTCGCTCTCTTGCGGCATCTTTTTTTCCAATACACTAATGTTGATGCGAACCACGCTGCTCCTCACCCTCCTCACCCTCCTCGCCCTACCGGGCTTCTCTAATCCGCTCTTCCAATACACAGTGCCCCTACCGTGGGACCAGATTAAGCCGGAACACGTCGTTCCCGCCGTGCAGCATCATCTGAAGCAGGCCGAAGCCCGCCGACTGGCGTTCCTTGCCCAAACCGGCGCTCCCACCTGGGCCAACACCATCGTCGCCCGCGACCTCATCGCCGAAGATCTCGCCCGCACCTTTTCCCTTGTCACCCATCTCAACGGCGTCAACTCTTCGCCCGCCCTTCGCAAAGAATTCAATCTTGCCCAACCCCTCGTCAACCGTTTCCAATCGTCGCTCGCCCTCGACCCCGCTATCTACGCCCGGGTCAAGGCCTACGCCGCCACTGCCGAAGCTAAGGCGCTCACGGGCCCCCACAAACGCTACCTCGCCGTCATCGTTGATGAGTATCGCCGTTCTGGCGTCTCCCTCACTCCCGAAGCCCGAGCGAAGGTCCTCGAACTCCGCCAGGAGCTTTCGAAGCTTCAAACTCAATACGCTCAAAATTCGCTCGACAGCCTGAACGCCTTCGAACTCCTTATCACTGACGAAGGCGAACTCGCGGGCCTCCCGCTGCCCGCCAAACAGGCCGCCGCCGCCAGTGCCAAAAGTAAGGGGCTCACCGGCTACCGCTTCACGCTGCAAGCTCCAAGCTATACCCCGGTCATGGCCTACGCCGAGAACGCCGCCCTCCGCGAGAAGCTCTTCCGCGCTCAAACCTCTATCGCCTCCCGCCCTCCATACGACAACCGCCCCCTCGTTACGCGCACCCTCGAACTCCGCCGCCAACTCGCCAAGCTCCTCGGCTACGCCAACTTCGCCGACTACCAAACCGAACTCCGCATGGCCAAAACCGGCCAAAACGTCAAAGACTTCCTCGGCGACCTCGAAGCCAAGACCCGCCC
>JANODS010001680.1:0-1381 GCA_031412835.1 Acidobacteriota bacterium
GTTTTTGTCGAGGCCGGTTTCGCGCAACGCCGCGAGGACGCGGCCGATTTCGGTGTCGACGCCTTCGGTGAGACGGCAGTAGGTCCAGCGGTGGAGGCGCCATTCCTCGGTGGTCCAATGGGCGCGGACGTATTTGCGGAAGCCGGTAAGGCGGGTGAGGGCGGCGGGCTCGCCGACGGTGGCGGCGTGGTTGGGGGGGAGGGGCGGGCAGGCGGCGAGGGACGGTGGGCGAGAGGCCGCGGCGACGTATTCGCGCTCGACGATCGACTTGGGAAGGGCGGTGGGGAGGCCTTCGGCTTTGGTGTGGGCGTCGATGGCCATGTAGCAGATGTCGTGGGGATTGATGAACGACGCGACGAGTAGGAAGGGCTTGTCCTGCCTAGCTTTCAGGAAGCGGACGCACTCGTTGGCCAGTTGGTCGCGTTCGTCGCGGGTGATGTATTCGAAGCCGATGCTTTCGGCGGTCATGGGCTTCGGCCAATGGGTTTTGCCGCCGAAGGCCGTGCGGTAGCCGCCGGCGCGGAAGACGTTTCCCAACGCGGTCGGCAGCATTGCATCGGGCAGGGTGGGGGCGTTGTTGCCGCGAATGCCGAAGTGGCTGGGGTAGCGGCCGGTCATCATGGAGGTACGGGCGGGGACGCAGACGGGGTTGCCGGAATAGGCGAGTTCGAAGCGGACGCCGGAGGCGGCGAGGGCGTCGAGATGGGGGGTCTTCAGCCAGGGGTTGCCGGTGCAGCTCATCATGCCGGCGTGCTGCTGGTCGGTCATGATGTAGAGGATGTTGGGGCGGTCCGGGGCGGCGGCGGCGGCCGCGGCGGCCAGGAAGTTACGTCTATCGATTGCCATCGTCGAGGCCAAGGTTATCAGAGTTCGGCGCGAGCCCTTTCATCAAGATGGGTTCGGCGCTAGGCCTCGCCAGGCGCATTCCAGCGTCGATTGAATCATGCTGTCGTCGAACTTGCCGCCGTGGGCGCCGAGGTGTTCAAAGAAGGCAATGGTGTGGGCGGTGGACCAGGCGATGAGCGAAGCAGCGCCGGGGTGGACGTTGCCCATTTGGCCGCTTTGAATTTGCCGGACCATAAAATGACCGATGTCGCGGCGGAGGGTGACCATGGGGGAGTCAGGGTGTTTGGCGGCAAAATCCTCGAACTGGAATGACGGATGGGACATGAGGGCGGTGAGCACCGGCATGGTCTGGCGGAAGTAGTCGAGGAGGCCGAGGGTGACCGTGGAAAAAGCCTGGAAGCCGTCGGCGTGGGGCTGGCGGAAGAGTTCGGTGAGGTCGGCGGGGGGCGGGATCATGGCCGAGAAGAAGAGCTCGGCCTTGGTCGAGAACCGCTGAAAGAGCACGCCTTCGGAGACTCCGGCGCGGCGGGCGATC
>JANODS010001681.1:0-3005 GCA_031412835.1 Acidobacteriota bacterium
GACCAACGCAAAAGTCTCGGCCAAAAAAGCGTGTCGACTGTTCCGCCGCGCCAGCCAGTTCGCTAGCTCCGTTAGTCGAGCGGCCTGTTCGGCCAACCTTTCGGCCCCCGCGGGCTGCAACTCCTCAATCAGCACCGCGGCGCTTCGGCTGTACACTTCCAGGCTCTTGCGCCAAGTCTCCTGCCCCAGTTGGGCGAGGATCTGGTGCGCCGCAATGAGCCAAGCCCGTGCTTCCACGTAGCGCCCGCGGGAAAGCGCGACTCCGCCGTGGCCGAAGCCGAGCAGGCCGCCCGACTGACGGAGCTAGCGGACTGGCTGGCGCGGCGGAACAGTCGACACGCTTTTTTGGCCGAGACTTTTGCGTTGGTCGCCGAGGCGCGAAGGCGGCAGATCGGGTGCCCCTTGGCCCTGGACCTGACGGGCTTGAAACGCAAGCTCGAAAGGCTGGTGCGGCGGGCTGGAGGCGACGCTGGCCCCTTGGCAATCGTCGCGGCAACGGAGCTTGTAGGCTGTCTGCTCCGCGGCGGCGACCCAAAGCGAGCCGAAGCGGAAATCGAAAGACAAGGCGGCGGGGGAGAGCCGGAGTGGCGGCTACTCAAGGCGGAATTGACGATGGCCCAGGGACATCGAGCAGCGGCGCGATCGCAACTGACCGAGTTCCTGGAGCAACAAGCGGGCGGACGAGCGCTCAGGGCGAGAAGCTGGGCTTTGCTAGCGAATTGCGAGGCGAGCGAGGGTCATCGCTTGGCGGCGGAGCGGGCCTTCGCGGCGGCGCGGGAATTGCGCGAGCACGTACAGGACGGATGGACCAAAGCGCTGCTTGATGACGTCGCCACTCATCTCCTCAGGCCTGCCAGTACTCCTGAGCCAATGCCCTACCAGACCCCGGAAGTCGACCCCCGATGGTGCGACCTTGACCACAACCTGGAGGCGGCCCGGCTCCGCGTCGTCGCCATGGCCCACGAGCGTCACCCGGACTACAACGTCGAGCGACTGGCAGCCTTGGTGGGGCGAGGCCCGTCCTGGCTTTACGCCTTTCTGGGCCGCCATCGGGACCTGCCGTGGGTACAACAGATCTTGGACTAAGGCAGCACGTTTCCGTCCGCATCCATCATCTTCACTTCGCCGAAACCCAGTTCTTTCAGACCCTTTTCCACCTGCACCCGGTCACCGACGACGACATAGACCATCCGCGTCGGCCGCAGAACGATCTCCGCCGCCGCGCTGATGTCCTTCCGCTCTAATGCGTTGACGCGTTGCGCATAGGTCGTGAAGTAATCTTCCGCCAACCCGTACCGATTGATCTCGGCGATATCCCCCAGCACCGCGCCCTTCGTCTCTCGCTCTCCCGCCAACGAGAGCGTCAGATTCAACTTGGACTTCGTGATCTCTTCCTCGGTCACCGGCCGATCTTTGATGATCGCCCGCAACTCTTTGTCGATCTCCTGCAAAGACTCTTTCGTCTTGTCGCTCTGCACCGGCGCATAGGCCAAGAAAGTCCGCTGACCGCGCGCACCAATAACCATGGTCTGCGCCCCGTAGGCCCAATGTTTGTCCTCACGAAGATTCATGTTCAGCCGCGAAGTAAACGCGCCGCCCAGAATCGTATTCATGACGTCAATCGCCGCCTCATTCGGATTCGCGCGCGGCGGGGCCAAATGGCCCGCCAGGATCATGCTCTGCACCGCCCCCGGCTTGTCGATCAGGTAGATCGTCGTCTTCTCGAGCGGTGCCACGGTCGCCAAATTCTTCTTCGGCACCACACCACTTTTCCAACCCGCGAACAGCTTCTCCAGCTTCGGCTGGATCTCAGCCATCGTCGTATCGCCCACCACGAGCAGTGTTGCATTGTTCGGCTTCACCCACGTCGCATGGAACGCCTCCAGCGAAGCGCGGGTCATCTGCTTCACACTTTCCTCGGTGCCGCTGCCCGTCAGCGGGTTCCCGTAGGCATGTCCCTTCCCGTACAGCAGTGCGGGCAAAACGCGCTGCGCCAACGCCACCGGCTGCACCTTCTCCCGTTGAATCGCCGCGATCTGTTGCGCCTGGACTCGCTTAAAATCCGCCTCCGGAAACACCGGATGCAACACCACGTCCGCGAACAGATCCAGCGACGCATCCAGGTTCATCTTCAGCGCTGACAGCGACACCGACGACATGTCCAAATTCGACCCCGCGCTCAGGTTCGCCCCCAAATTCGCCGTTTCGTCGCTAATTTGCAGCGACGTCCGCCGCTTCGTCCCTTCGAGCACCATCCGCATCGCCAGGCCACTCGCGCCCGCCAGGCCTCCTTGGTCCGCCGCGTAGCCGGCATCCAACTGAAGGTTGAAATTCACCACCGGCGTCTCATGCCGCTCCGCCAATATCAGCTTCAACCCATTCGAAAGCGTCGCCCGCTGCAAGGCCGGCATCCGCAACGCCGGAGTCGGACCGGGCTTCGGGAGCTCCTTCCGGTCAACGTCCTTTGAAAACTCCTTAAACGTCGGCGTCGGCTGGACCTCGAGGATGTAGGCACCTTTCGCCAGGTACGCATTCGCCTGGGCCTTCACTTCGTCAGCCGTCGCCTCATTCGTCCACTGGATGGCCTCTTCGTAGCAGCCCGCGTTGCCGGTATAAACTTCACAGGTCGCCAACACATCGGACTTCCCACCGAAGCCGCCAATCCGTTCGACGCCGCGTAAGAAACCCGCCATCCCTTGCGTCTTGGCGCGCGCCAACTCCGCCGCCGTCGGGCCCTCTTTCAAGAACCGCGCCAACTCCTCATCCACGGCCTTCTCCACCGCCGCCAAGCTCCCGCCCGGCTTCACCGTCGCGGTGATCGAAAACATCCCCGCGATCTCCAGCCGTTCGTTCTCCGCCGTCACCGCGGTCGCGCTCTGGTCCTGATAAACCAACCGGCGGTACAACCGTGAAGTCTTCCCGCCCGCCAATATCGCCGCCGCCAAATCCAGCATTTCGCCGTCTCGCGTCCCGTACCCAGGCACGGCCCAGACCTTGTACAGCCG
>JANODS010001682.1:0-2019 GCA_031412835.1 Acidobacteriota bacterium
CCTTCGGCCTCGCCGACCAGCAGTACGGCATCAACGGCGGTCGCCTAGCCAACATGCCGCCTATCACCGCGCCAACTGCCAACCCCTTGGCCCTTTCCCGACCCGCCCCCTTCGGCGCTGCCGGCGTCACCGTCGTCGACCCCAATCTCAAGATCCCAACCACCCACCAGTGGTCCTTCTCCCTTCAACGCGAAGTCCTGAAAAACACCGTCGTCGAAGTCACTTACCTCGGCCGTCGCGGCTACAACCTCTTCGGAGCCTATAACGCCAACCAATCGGACATCTTCCGCAACGGCTTCCTCCCAGGCTTCAACGAAATCAACGCCGGTGGCCAATCCGCCACCATCAACCGCCTGCTCTCCTCCGACTCCCGCCTCCAGGCCGGAGAAACCCCCTCCACCATGATTCGTCGCCTCTTCCCCGGAGACCTCCGCACCGGCAACGTAGCCGGCCTCGCCTCCAGCTTCGCCACCCGCCTCCAAAACGGTCGCTCCGTCACGGACCTCTCCGGCGCCGGCCCCTTTGCCTTCAATAATTTCCCCCAATTCGGTAGCGTCACCACCATCGACTCCAACGACTTCTCCACTTACCACGCCCTCGAACTCACCTTCGAACGGCGCCTGTCCAAAGGTTTCTACCGCAACGCCAACTACACCTGGTCCAAGTCACTTGATACCCGCAGCTTCGACCCCGTCTTCACCCTCGCCGCCTCCGGCAACGCCCAGTCGGCCTCCTCCACCCCCTTCGATATCAATAATCGCCGCGGCAACTACGGTCTCTCCGACTTCAACCGTACCCACGTATACAAAACAACCTGGTCGTACGAACTCCCCTTCGGCCGCAGCGGCATCTTCTTCAAAGGGGCCAACGGCGTCGTTGATCGAATCGTCGGCGGATGGCGCGTCGCCGGCATCATGAACGTCACCTCCGGACGCCCCTTCACCGTCTACTCCGGCACCAACGCCGTATCGAACGCCGTCCAAACCACCGCCTCCTGCACCGGCTGCACCCCCGATATGGGCAAAGCCTTCACCGATCCCAACCAAGGCCTCGTCTTCTACTTCAACGAAGCCGAACGCGCCAAATTCAAGATCGATGGAGCCTTCCCCGGCCAACAAGGCAACACCCCCCGCAACTTCTTCACCGGCGACGGTCTCTTCAACCTCGACTCGTCGTTGCAGAAGGACATCACCATCCGCGAAGGCAAGAAGCTCGAAATCCGCGCCGACGCCACCAACCTAACCAATACGCCCACGTTCGGCTTCCCCACCGCCACCGCGAACGCCGCCACCTTCGGCCGAATCCGGAACACCGTGGCCAGCTCCAGCCGGAAGATCCAACTCGGTCTCCGCTTCTCCTTCTAACGAGCTATGGAACTCGAGCTCTCCGTCCTGCCGCTACCTCAGCAGACCGAGAGCTCGAACCATTTTCGTGGTCAACTCGGCAATCTTCTCTACCACAGCGATAAAACCCTCTACGACGAACTCTTCTCCCCCGCCGCCGAAACCGGCCCCAGCGGCCTCCACGACCGTCCCCGCCCCTTCGTCCTCCGGCCCCAAGCCATCCACGTCTTCAGCCCCGCCCTCGTCCCCCGCCTAGCCGCCATTCTCCAAACCTCCGTCCAAACCATCCGCTGGCCCCTCGCCCCCCTTCCCGCCCAAAGCATTCGCATTGAGTTCCTCACCCCCACCGAACTCAAGCAAGCCGGTCAAATCCTCCACGGGCCTCACTTCCCCGCCCTCGCCGCCCGCGCCCGCGACCGCGTCCTCAGCATCCTCAGCTTCTATCAGAACCAGCCACCTACCAACGTCGACTTCCCCGCCCTCACCGCCCTCTCCGAACAAGTCCGCCTCAACGCCCACCAAACCCATTTCATTCCCGGCGAAACCCGCCGCTCAGCCCGCAATCAAAACACCCACGGGCTCGGCGGCTTCATCGGCTGGGCCGAATACTCCGGGCCCCTGGATGAACTCGTTCCGTACCTTATCGCCGCCCAATGGACCGGAGTCGGACGACAAA
>JANODS010001683.1:0-4703 GCA_031412835.1 Acidobacteriota bacterium
AAGCCATTTCCCTTCCGCCGTTCCCGCTCTTCGCTTTTCTGGAACTCCCGCAGTAAGCCGTCGAGCAGGTTCACTCCCTTCGGCGTCTTAGCCGCCTGCCGAGGCGTCTTCCCGCCCAACGCCGGCAGCGGCGTGTCCGGCCACGTCCGGTAGTGCTCTTCTTTGTAATGTGTCACGACATCCCGTTGCACCTCCGCCGGAATCGCGTTCGGCGGTGCCGCCGAGGGGGCGTCGTGGCTCACCTCGCCCATGGTCCTGAAAGAGTCTTCCAGATGCTCCAACGCAGCGCCGACCCGCTTCTTCAGATCGGCTCGCCCGGCCACCAGACGCTCGCGCGACATGCATTCTAACGTAGCCTCCTCTCCCTGCAGACTCAGGCGGCCGTAGACGCGGCGCACCGTTGAATCTTTTCCTGCCGCAAGCCAAACGTACCCATTTTCGTCGGCCTCCCACTCGCGCCGCTTCGCCACCCCCCCCTCCATGCCCTTCCGCAGAGCCTCCGCATCCACGATGCGATACCGCGCCTTTGAAAACACCAGGTCGTTTGCCTCGGCGTCGCGAAGTTGGACGCTGGCCGCGGCGTGCGATCGCAACACAAATAGCCGCAGCTCAGGAAGGTGCGTTGCGACGAATGCCGCCGCCGTCTCTCCGCTCCGCAACCGCTCTTTCTCGACCCAAGCCAACAACGGCTCCACCACACGGTCAGGAATGGAAAGCCCATGCCCGCTGAAAGCCAGCTTCCCTTCAAACGACTCAATGCGTTGGTACAGAACGTCGCCCGTAGATAGTTGCCGAGAGGCGGTCTTCTCCACCACATAGACCCCTCGTTTCGAATAGACTTCACGCAGATCAATCCCCACTCCGGGCTCCACCGCCGTCACTTCGAAGAGCCCCTGCTCGGCCGCTTGCCGGGCTTCGAGCAACCCCGTCTCCCGCTCGCTCAGTACGTTCCTGTTCCGTCGTACATACTCGGCCAGCACCGTCCGTCCATTCTTCGCCGACGGATATTCGTAGAAGAGCCAAGGCAGAAACCCGGACTCAATCACATCCTCCGCATCCACCTCAGGCAGCGGCTTGCCGAAGTACCGCAGCGCCACCGCCAACATCTCTTCGCGCGGAACCACCGTCGTTGAGAATTCCGTTAACTGATTAAACAGGCGTTGCGACATCTCCGCCACGGTCTCGAACGCCGCGGGAACCGCACCCGGCTGCCGCCCTTCGTCCTGGTCCAAATGGCACTTCTTATACTTCTTCCCCGATCCGCACCAGCAAGCATCATTGCGGCCGATCTTCGGCGTCTCCCGGCGGATCGGCTCCAAATCCGGCTGTTCCATCAGCTCTTCCAACTCGTCAAAGCCAGTCGGCTCGTATCCCTGCTCGAACAACACCTGCTCCCCCACAACCTCCTTGAAGGTCACCGCCAAGAGATCCTCCGCTTCAATCTGCGTCTCGAACGTTTCCCCCATTTCGGCATACATCCGCAAATGCTCGGCCGCCTCACCACGCAACACCGCCGCGGCCAGCGTTCGAATCCGCTTGCCCTCCGCCGCCCCCACCCGACGTCGCAACTCACGCTCCAGCAACACCATCAAGTAGCCCGCATCCGCCTCGTCCGCGATCGTTTCCAACCCTTCAGACAACCCAACCAGAGCATCGGTTACCGGCTTCCCCTTCGGCAGGGTTGCAAGAACATCCGCCGCCACGGTCCGCCACGCCGCGGGTCGCCCCACCCCGGACTTTCCCAACAACTCCACCCCTTCCTCGGGGAAGCGCCGCACCAGTTGGATCAAAGCCCACATCGCGTGGGTCATGTAATCCGCCTCCATCTCCCCCCCGATCGCCACCAACTCCGGGATCAGCATCACATCGCCCACTATCCCCAGCGTGGCCACCAGCAGGATCGTCGTTGTCTCACTCGTCCGACCCGGCTCCCGCAGCGCGTCCCGCGCCGCTCCCAGCATCACCGCGCCAAACTCCATCGGACGCAGATCCAAATGCTTCAACGCACTCAGGTTCACTTCGCCGCGCGTCACATCCAGAAAACCCGCTAACACCTCGAACGGCTCTGTCAGCGGCTCGCTCTCCGTCTCTCGCCCTAACTTTTGAAACAGATCATCAGCCGCTCCCTCGATCCGTTGCAGCAAACTGCGACCGCCGCCCCACTCCGGATACTCCCGCTCCAACAGAGCCCGATCCGCCGGCGCGAGATCCTCACTCACCAGTAGCACCCGCAGCCCCAGCCAGCGGAGCTTCAGCACCATCCGCGAAGCCCCGCTTGTCTCTTCCATCACCTTCGCCAGCAGGAAGTAAGTCGCCGGTCGCAATGGCTGCAACGCCAAGGCCTTCCACAGGAACTCCTCCGCCCGCGTCGCATTCCCCGCCTGCAGAGCCAACTTCGCTTCGAGCAGCGTCGCAGCGGCATCGAAAGGATCCAGCGCACGGAAAAGCGGGACGGCTTCCCCATCGGAATACCGTCCCGCTTTCACATCGTCATTCAGTTTTTGCCAATCCAGCCCGAGCTTTTCGCCACGAAGGAGCATCCGCCCATTCTAGCGAGACTTAGGCCTTTTTCAGCATCGGACGCAGCGCCAAATTAATCACGACCATCAATGCGCTCACCGCCGGCAGCAGCAGCAGCGCCGTCCCCAACTTTGCCGGATCATCGCCGCCCAGGGCACCGATAATCCTCGAACTCACGGCCAGCCCAACCCAGCCGAACGTGATCACGATGCCCATCGCCGTCGCCGTACTCTTCGGGAACGCATCACCCACCATGCCCAACGTCGTCGGGAACACGGGCGCCATCGCAATGCCCGCCGCAAACACCGCGATCCAAGCGATCGTCGGGTCCGAAGTGTTCAGCATCAGGTACGTGGTCACCAGCATCAGTGCCGAACTTGCCAGCGTCACCGTCGGTGCCGAAATCTTAATCAGAATCCGCGACACCACCACCCGGCCAACCAGAATGCCAAACGCAAACCCGCTGCCGACGATGTTCTGCGCCTGGTTCTCCGTCAATCCGCGCGAGATCAAATACTTCGCCAACCAGTTCCACACCCCGATCTCGGCCGCCACATAAAGAAACAAAAACGCGGCCAGAAGCCAAAGGGCGGGCCGGCCTAGCATTGAACCCGCACCTTCGAACATCGCCCCTCCCGCACCCTTCGGAGCGGGCATCGGGGTCGTCAGATGCACCACAAAGGTCACCGCCGCCAACCCCGCCGCCAACCAGCACAGCATCTGCGCGTTGTTGTTGACAAGGTTCGCCGCAATTAACGGGGTCGCCATGCCGCCCAATCCGAAAAACAAATTCAGAAAGTTCAACGTCGAACTCCGCCGTTCTTCGTTCACATCGCCAGCCAACGCGTTCGCCGCCGTCACCAGAATGCCGCCGCCCAATCCGAGCACGAATACCCAGCCTATCCGCTCTCCATAACTCGCCGTTCCCGGCAGCATAAACAGCGAAACCGCAATCAGGCCGAGCGCCGCCACCAGAGCAATCTTCTTGCCCTGCTTATCGATAATCGGACCGGCCGACAGCGAAGCGATAATCATACCGATCGCCTGCGCCAGCGCTATGTTCCCGCTCTCCTCCGGCGTCAATTTGAACGACGCCAGCAACACTCCCAACATCGCCGCGATCACGCCATAAACAAAAATTGCGAGGATCGCCGCGAATACTATCCGACCGGAATTGTTCTGTGCCAAGTTGGTTTCCTTTTATGCGAACCGGTGCTTCTGGGTCTTCGTATCCCACAGCACTTTCTTCCCGCTACGGTACGAAAGCGTCGCCAAATGGCCCGAAATCGCGGCCTGCTGGCCCACTTCCACCGGTGCGATCACCTTCCCGTTCGTCTTGATCGCGTTGATCAAGTCCGCCACGTGCGCCTGCACGGCCTTCAAATCGTTCTGCGGTTTGTCGTCCGTGAACTCTTGCCGCGCGGCCACATTCGCCGGGGCCTTGCCACCGAACTTCTCGGTGTAGAACTTCAACTGCTGCCGATTCGTCACTTCAATCGTGCCTTCGTTGCCCATGAACTGCTCGCCATAGCCATACTGCACATTGCCGAAATAGCACGAGTAGTTGATGTGGAACTTGTCCGGGTACTCATACACCGCGCTGAGCGTATCCGGCACTTCCCGGTCGTCCGCACCGTCGGCCCAGCGATAAATCCCGCCCGACGCCGCGCACGACAACGGCTCGGTCTTCCCGCAAACAAAGTTCGTGATGTCCGTCTGGTGCACCAGCAAATCGGTCGAAATCCCGCCCGAATAGTCCCAGTAAAGCCGCCATTGATAGTACCGCTGCTTGTCGAACGCCCGGTTCTTCGCTGAACCCAAAAACCGCTTCCAGTCCGTGTTCTTCTCGTCCGCTTCGGTCGGAATCGCATAACGCCACGCCGGGTTATCCGGCAGCGAGTTCCGATACCAGAACGCCCGCACATAGTGGACCTCGCCGATCATCCCCTTCGCCACCATCTCTTTCGCTTTGATGTATAGCGAATTGGACCGGTTCTGCGTCCCCACCTGCACAATCTTGCCGGACTTCTTCGCCTCGCGAACAATGTCAGCGCCCTCTTCAATCGTATGCGCCAGCGGTTTCTCCAAATAGATGTGCTTGCCCGCGCGCAAAGCCGCCACGGCCATCTCGTGGTGCAAATGCTCCGGCGTCGTAATGAACACTACATCGATCGACTTATCCG
>JANODS010001684.1:0-9501 GCA_031412835.1 Acidobacteriota bacterium
GCCTTGATGCTCCATCCGCTCTCGACAAACTCATGCGCCAACCAATCCAGTAACTCCGGATGCGTCGGCCGCTCCCCGTTCACGCCAAAATCGCTCGGCGTCGCCACAATCCCCGTCCCGAAGTGATACTGCCAAATCCGGTTCGCCATCACCCTTGCCGTTAACGGATTGTCCTTGCTCGCAATCCACTTCGCCAGCGTCAGCCGATGCCCCCGCGTCGGGAACTGCCGATACCGATCAATCTCCATCACCGCCGGCTCCGCCTTCCCCGTGATCGCCGTCGGAAAACCAGCCTCCACCGGCTCACCAGGCAGCCGATAGTCACCCCGTAGCAGCACCCGCACCGGCGCAATCGCCGGCCCGTTCGGCGGCCCCGGCACGTTCTTCACCGTCAGCGTCACCGGCTGCCAACGCCCCAGCCGCCGCCGCCAAACGTCGATCGCCTCACTCAAATCCCCGTGCTTATCCCGCTCCGCCTCGCTGAAAACCTTCGACTGCCGGTTCCCCATCTCCTTCCGCAGATCCTCGACATCGAGCACCTCAAACCGAGCCGGGTCCAGCCGCAACCGCCCCAGTAGCTCCTTCTCCAGCCGATCCAGCGACGCCTGCTCCTCCGGATCCTGCGTCCGGTCCGCGTCTTCTTTCACCAGTTCATACTGCCGCCGCTCCACCTTCGAAAACTGGCTCGCCTCCTTCCGACGCATCTCCAGCCGCAGATCCGTGACCGTCTTCCCCTTCGCCAACTCCCGCCGCTTCTCAATCAACCGGGGCAACATCGCCTTCTCATAGGCGTCCCGCGCCGCCTTCTCCGGCCCGTCTTTAAGGCGCGCTTCAATCTCCTTGATCTTCGCCGCCGCCTTCGCCGCGAACTCCTCATCGGCGTAAGGAACCGTCACGTTCTCCACCTGCACCGTATTGAAGAAGGCTTGCCACCGGTAGTAATCCTTCTGCGGAATCGGGTCGTACTTATGGTCATGGCAACGAGCGCAGCCCACCGTCAGCCCCAAAAACACCGAGCTAGTAGCCGCCGTCACCTCCGCCAAATAATTCGCCCGCACCTCATCGGCCACCAAGTTCGACCGGTCCCAAGGAGCCAGCCGCAAGAATCCTAACGCCACATGCCCCTGCACATTTGGCGCATAGTTATTCCGCGACTTCGAATGCTCGTCCGCCCCGCCCAACTGCTGCATGATGAACTGGTCATACGGCAAATCCTTGTTGAACGCGTCGACCACCCAGTCCCGATACCGCCAAGCGTTCCCAATCGCTCCGTCCCCTTCTAACCCGCTCGTCTCGCCATAGCGCGCAAGGTCCAACCAATGCCGGCCCCAGCGTTCTCCATACCGAGGATCCGCCAGCAGCTTCTCCACGAGCTTCGAAAAGTCTCCCTCGGCCACGAACGCCGCCGTCTCCTCCGCCGTCGGAGGCAACCCAATCAGGTCAAAGTAAGCCCGTCGAGCCAGAGTCCGCCGATCCGCCTCCGGTGCCAAACCCAACCCCCTCTCCTTCAACTTCGCCAACACAAATTCATCAACGGAGCTGCCCTTCGGTTTCACCGGCTTCTCATAAGGCCACCGCCAAGTGGCCTTGGCCATCGGCGTATCACTCGGCAAAGCCTTCACCCAGGCCTCTAACGTCTCGACGTCTTTCGCCGCCAAAGCCTTCCCCATAGGCATCTGCGGAGCCAGCATCCCCTTCACCATCTGGATCAGAACACTCTGTTCCGGATGCCCGCCGACAATGGCCTTACCATGCTTCTTCCCGCCAGCCAGCACGAAGGTAAGATTCTCCACCGAGAACCCGCTAGCCTTGGAGACGCCAGCGTGGCAGGCCGCGCAGTTAGCCGTCAAAATCGGAGCGACATCCCGCTCGAAGTCAGGAATGATCGCCAAAAACAAAAAAGCCCAAGACCACATGGTGACCTTGAGTGTATACAATTTTTTTAATGTTGGCGACCCCAGAGGGATTCGAACCCTCGTTGACGCCGTGAATGGGCGGTGTCCTAGGCCGGGCTAGACGATGGGGTCGCGTCGGGCGAACATCTAATAGAATACCGGGCGAGGCAACCTAACGTCAACTCGCCCCAATATTTACTGCGGCCTAGAGCGTCTTCAGATAAGCCAAAAGATCAGCGAACTGATCCTTTTCCAACTGCTCTTCATAAGGCGGCATCCCATTCCCACCCTTCTTAATCTTCTCGACGACCTTGGCCTCGGTCATGCCCTCTTTCTTGTACAAGGCCTTCAGAGCAGGCGCGTTCCCGCGCTTCTCGTCCGTGTCCGTGTTGTGGCAGCCCATACAGGCCGAATTCTCAAATACTTCCTGGCCCTTCTTCACATCTCCGGCCATCGCCGCTCCGGCCACTAGGATTGCCGGAATCGTCAAGGCAAACAGGCGCTTACTGATAGTCATGGATATCCAAACTCCTTACTCGATCTAAACCCTAAACCGCTATTCTACAATCTGCCCATGCCCCCCGTCATCTTGCTCTTCGCAAAGGCTCCGGTGCCAGGCCGTGTCAAAACTCGTCTCGCCGCTGGAATCGGCCCCAACCAAGCGGCCGAACTCCATAAACTCTTCGTCAATACGATGCTCGCGCGCCTGCCAAGGTTTGCGGAACTCGAACTCCATCTCGACAACCCATCAGACGAGTTCAACACCCCAAACGTTTCCATCGTCCTCCAATCTTCCGGCGACCTCGGCCAACGCATGCTCCATGCCCTCACCCCCCGGCTCCCCGCCCTCCTCCTCGGCTCCGACTCCCCCACCGTCCCCGACGCCCACATCCAAGCCATGCTCTCGACCACCGCCGACGTCACCCTCGCCCCCACCGAAGACGGCGGTTATTGGGCCATTGCCGCCCATCGCACCCATCCCGACATGTTCGCTGGCGTCCGCTGGTCCACCGCCGACACCCTCTCCGACACCGAAACCGCTTGCCGCGCCGTCGGCCTCTCCACCGCCCGCGGCCCCAACTGGTTCGACATCGACGAACCCGCCGATCTCGCCAAAATCGTCGAATTCTTGGAGCACAATCGCGTCTCAATACATCCTCCGTCTATGTCCCTTACAGTTGGCAGCAATGCCCCCGATCTCAACTTGACCGATGAAAACGGCCAACCCTTCAAGCTCTCCGCTCTGCAAGGCAAAACCGTCGTCCTGTACTTCTACCCCAAGGCCGATACCCCCGGCTGTACCCTCGAAAGCTGCGAATTCCGCGACTCCACCGCCGACTTCGCCGCCAAAAACGCCGTCATCATCGGCATCTCCCCCGATGTCGCCAATGACCAGCTAAAGTTCAAATCGAAACACGATCTCCCCTTCTCCCTCCTCGCCGATTTCGAACACGCCGGCGCCGAAGCCTATGGCGTTTGGAACGAAAAAGTAAAGGACGGCAAAACCTTCATGGGCATCAGCCGGACCACGTTCATCATCGGACCCGACGGCAAAATCGCCAAGATTTTCGAGAAGGTTGATCCCCCCGGACACGCCGCCGCAGTCCTCGCCGCCCTCTAAACCTTCAACTCCGCGATCGTGGCGCCGGTCCCGCCCTCCGCCGGCGTCGCCGCGTAAAAATCGGTCACGTGCGGGCTCTTTTTCAAATAGTCCGCCACCGCCCGCTTCAAAATCCCCATCCCATGGCCGTGTACAATCCGCACCCGGTCCACGCTCGCCAGCGCCGCCCTATCCAGAAACTGGTCCACCTCGTCCATCGCCTCTTCCGCCCGCTTCCCAATCAAGTTCAGCTCCCGCGTCACCGTCTCAAACGAGGGCCCCTGCTGAAACGTCACCCCGCTCGGCAACTTCGCGTCCGCCCCGCCCCCCGGCATCACCTCCAACACATCCCCCACCCCCACCTTCATCTTCATAAACCCGATCATCACCTCGAGCTCCCCACTAGGCAGAACCCGTCGCACCCGCGCGATATCCCGCACCCCTTTCAGCTTGACCCGCCCCCCTTCCACAATCGGGCCCATCGCCGCCGAACCGCCCACCGGCCCCCGCAGCGAGCCCACCTCGTCCTTCAACTCCGCCCGCGTACGAGCCACCTTCCGGATCGCGTTCTCCGCCGCTTTCTTACTCGCCAGCCCCGCCAACGCCCCTTCTATCGTCTCCCTCGCCTGCCCCTCGAACTGAGCCAACGCCGCCTCGCTCCGCCGCTCCACTTCCCGCAGCTTTAACTCATACGCCCGCTTCGCCGCCTCCCGCTCCTTCCCCGCCTCCACCTCTAACGCCACCCTCGCCCCTTCCAGCTCCGCCTTCTCTTTGTTCACCTCGTCCAACCGCCGATGCAACTCGCTCAGAAAGCTCGCGATATCTCGCTCGGTCGAAGTCATCGCCTGCTTCGCCCGCTCAATTAACTCCGGCGGCAACCCCAACTGCGAAGCAATCGCCAACCCCGCACTCCGTCCCGGTGCCCCCGTCTGCAGCAGGTAAGTCGGCTTCAACGTCGCATCGTCAAACCCCATCGACGCCTGCACCACCCCCACCGTATTTGCCCCCCAAACCTTCAACGCCGTCAAATGCGTCGACGCCATCGTCAGCGCCCCATACTCCCGAAACTTCTCCAGAATCGCGATGCCCAGCGCCCCGCCCTCTTCCGGATCCGTCGCCCGCCCCAACTCATCGAGAAGCACCAGAGAATCCGGCGTCGCCTGCTCCAACATCTCCGAAATATGCCGTATATGCGAGCTAAACGAACTCAATGACTCCGCAATCGACTGGTTGTCCCCAATATCGGCCAAAATCTCCTGAAAAATCGGGAACTCGGCCTCCCGCGCCGGCACCGGCATCGCCGATTGCGCCATCAGCGCCAGCAACCCCGCCGTCTTCATCGTCACCGTCTTGCCGCCCGTATTCGGCCCCGTAATCAGCAACGTCCGGTTGATCGGGTCAATCCCAAACGACACCGGCACCGGCCTCCGCCGCTCCCGTCGCAGCACGTCCGCCAGCAAAGGATGCCGCGCGTCCACCAGCCGCATCGCCTCCCCAAACGTCGGAATCACCCCACCCAAATGCGCCTTCGCAAACGTCAGCTCCAACCCCGCCATCGTCGCCACGGTCTCCCGAATCGACCCCGCATGCGCCCGCAAAACCTCTGTCAACTCCCGTAGAATTCGATGCACCTCCCGCATCTCCTCCTCGGTCATCCGCACCAACTCATTGTTCAGTTGGATCGTCTCCATCGGCTCCACGAACAAGGTCGCCCCCGTCCCCGACGCCGCATGAATCACCCCGTCCACTTTCTTATGCTGCCCCGCCACCAGCGGCACCACGAACCGCTCGTTCCGAATCGTGACGTACTCATCCTGCAGCACGCCCTCATCGCGATGCACCCGCAAAAACTTCTCGAGCGAGGCCTGTATCTGCTCCTTCTGCTTCCCCATCCCGCGCCGCAACCGCGACAGCGCCACGCTTGCGTCATCCGCTACCGACCCGTCCGGCAACAGCTTCCCGCTGATCTCCCGCAGCACCACTCGGAAGTCGCCAAGCTTCTGCGCCCGCCGCCCCAGCAGCGGATACCGATCCACCACCAGAAAAATGGCGGCCCGCATATCCCCGCTCCGGTCCAGCCATTGGATCAGGTCGTAAAGCTCTTTGCCGTCCAACCCCGCGCCTTCAATCCGCAGCCGACCCACCGCCTGCTCCACATCGGGCAGCCCCGTAAACCGTACCGCCGAACCCTTCGCCGCATTGCCCGGCGAATTCGCCTCTCCCAACCAGCGCATCGCCTCGGCCACCTCGGCCAGCGCCGCCTCTAACTCCTCGCGATCTATCGAAGGCCCCAACGCCTCCAACAAACGCCGCGCCGGACCCGTCGACACATTCCTCCCGACGATCTCCTTCAACGACGCGTACTCTAAAAGCTCAAGACTTGCGGGACCCATAGCATCTTTCAATCACTTCCAGGGTACCCTCCGTCAGCCGTATGCCGCTGAGTTCTTCCAACCCGAACCACTGCACCGCCGCCGAATCATCCCCCGCCTGCAACTCGCCACCTACCACCCGGCACTCATAATCGATCAACACATAGTGGTACTCGCACCGCCCTTCCTCATCCGCCATGAGCCGTTCGAAGATCTCCGCCACCCGCACGATCTCCACCTCCAGCCCTGTCTCCTCCCTCACCTCCCGCCGCATCGCGGCCTCCAACCTTTCTCCGGTCTCGACGCCACCCCCCGGCAACGACCACCATCCCTTCAACGGCTCGTTCCCCCGCTCCACGAGCAGCACCCTGTCCCCCTCGAAGATCATCGCCCCCACGCCCAATACGGGCCGCTGCGGATACCGCCTAGTAGACAATGTGCCCCTTAACGCCCAGCCGAATCCGATACACGCTCTTGAGAGCTGTCACGTACAGCGTCTGGTAGTCCGGGTCCCCAAACGTCAAGTTCCGCGGCGGCTCCGGCATCTCCATTCTCCCCGTCATCTTCCCGTCTTCTCCATACACCGCCACTACATTACAAGCCACCCAAATACCGCCCTTCTCATCCGTACGGATGCCGTCCGGCGGCCCGTCGATGCCCGAAATCAACACCCGCCCGTTCCCCGCCTTCCCCGCCCGGTCCACATCGAACACCCGAATCAACCGCTCGTCCGAATCGGATACGTACAACCGATCCCCCTTCGGCGACAGCGCAATCCCATTCGGCCGCCCCGGCGTCTTCGCCACCAGTTCCAACTCCCCCTTCGGCCCAATCCGAAACACCCCATAAAAGTCCAGCTCTCGTCCATTGGCCTGCCCCCCAAACGCCGGATCCGTGAAGTACAAATTCCCGTCCTTCCGCGCCACCACGTCGTTCGGCGCGTTCAGTCGCTTGCCTTCAAATCGCTCCGCCAACACCTCGATCTTCCCCGCCCTGTCCGTCCGCGTCACCCGCCTGCTCTTGGCTTCGCACGTGATCAGCCGCCCCTGCGCATCAAACGTATTCCCGTGCGCCCCGTTCGAAGCCGCTCGAAACACCGACGGCGGCACCCCACCGACCAGCTTCAAAATCTTCCCGCTTGGCACCTCCGAAAACAGCAGGAAGCCGTCCTTGCTCCACAGCGGCCCCTCCGTATATTGGTAGCCTCCGGCCACCTTCTCAATCTGCACTTTCGAGAAGTCCTGCGCCCCCAACGACGCCGCCCACGCCATCACCCATAGCATTCGCATGTTTTTGCACGATATCATGTGCCATGCGCGCCCGCTGCTTTTTTCTCCTCGCCCTCCCTCTCCTCGCCGCCGACCCCCTCACCGACAAGGTCAACGCCTGGCGTTCGAAATACGAAACCGGACTGAAGAGCGACACCGGTTGGCTCTCCGTCGCCGGTCTCTATTGGCTCGAAGAAGGCTCGAACTCCGCGGGCACCGATCCCTCAAACAAAGTCGTCCTCCCCGCCGGACCTGCCCGCGCCGGCGTCTTCGAACGCAAACGCAACCAAGTAACCTGGCGCCCCGCCTCCGGCCCCGCCAAAGTGCTCCAGTCCGACAAAGACCTCGCCACTCCCGACCTCCTCTTGATCGACCGCCTAACCCTCTTCGTCATCGATCGCAACGGCAAAATCGGCCTCCGCCTTCGCGACCCGAAATCCAAAATGCGCCGCGAATTCCACGCGACGCAGTGGTTCCCCATCCGCCCCCAATACTCGCTCACCGGCCAGTTCAAACCCTACCCGCAAAAGCGGACCGTCCTCATCCCCGACGTCACCGGCAACACCCTGAAATACGAAAGCCCCGGCGAAGTCGAATTCAACGTCAACGGCCACAAACTGTCCCTCGAACCCGTCCTCGACGAAGGTCAGCTCTTCTTCGTCTTCAAGGACAAGACCTCCGGCAAATCGACCTACGGCGGCGGGCGCATGCTCTATGCCCCCCTCCCCGGCCCCGATAACAAAGTCGAGCTCGAACTCAACATCGCCAAGAACCCGCCCTGCGCCTTCACCCCTTACGCCACCTGCCCCATCCCCATCAAGCGCAACGCGCTGAACGTCGCGATCGAAGCCGGGGAACTCGTCCCCCCCGGCCACTGATTGTTCGGCCAGGGATTGATAAACTAGAGTTTTGATCTGCATCAGCGCCACGTTCACCGCCGAGCCCATCCAACCGGTCTTGGAATTCTGGGCTCGCCAACTCGGCGAGCCATGGCCTGTTCAGTTCGCCCCTTTCAACCAAGTCCTCCAAACCGTCCTCGACCCCACTGGCCTCTTCGCCCTGAATCGAGACGGGGCCAACGTCCTCCTCGTCCGCCCGTCCGATCTTGCGCAGTTCGACGGTGCCACCCCCGCCGACCACGACGCCCGCCTCGCCGAACTCCTCTCGACCCTCGAAGCCCAGCAATTCGCTGTTCCCACCCTCCTCGCCCTCTGCCCGCCTTATCAATCGCAACTCCAGTCCCGCCCCAATCTCTACATCGTCGATACAGCGGCCTACCCCGTCCCCAACTGGGCCGACGAAGCCGCCGAACGCCTCGGCGGCATCCCGTACACCCCGGCCTATTTCACCGCTCTCGGCACCGCCATCGCCCGCCTCCTGCACGCTCTCAAGCGCCCTCCCTTCAAACTCATCGCCCTCGACTGCGACCATACCCTTTGGGCCGGCGTCTGCGGCGAAGACGGCCCCACCGGCGTCTCAATCGACGAACCCCGCCGCCACCTGCAACACTTCCTGCTCGCCCAACGCGACGCCGGCATGCTGCTCGCGCTGTCCTCCAAGAACAACCCCGACGACGTCTGGCAGACCTTCGCCGCCAACCCCTCCATGGTCCTGCGCCGCGAACACATCACCGCCCATCGCCTCTCCTGGCTCCCCAAGTCCGCAGGCCTCCGCCAAATGGCCGCCGAACTTTCCCTCGGCGCCGACTCCTTCCTCCTCCTCGACGACAACGCCAAAGAGATCGCCGAACTCGCCGAAGGCGCCCCCGAAGTACTCGGCCTCACCCTCCCCGAAGCCGACATCCCCCACTACCTCGATCACGTCTGGGCCTTCGACCACCCCATCGTCACCGACGCCGACCGTCAACGCGCCGCCAGCTATCACCTGCAGCAATCTTTCGCCGCCGCCGCCAGCCTCGAACACTTCTACGAAACCCTCGCCCTCGAAGTGGTCATCGCCCCTCTCCGCCCCGACGAACTCCCCCGCGCCGCCCAGCTCACCCAGCGCACGAACCAGTTCAATTTCACGACCCGCCGCCGCACCGAGCCTGAACTCGCCCCCCTCACCGCCTTCTCAATCCGCGTCTCTGATCGTTTCGGCGACTACGGCCTCACCGGCCTCCTCGTCCTCGCCGACAACCACCTTGACACGTTCCTTCTCAGTTGCCGGGTCCTCGGCCGTGGCGTCGAACACGCCGTCGCCCGCTGGCTCGGCCAGCAGCTCGAAACACTCTCCATCGAACTCCTCCCCACCCCCCGCAACGCCCCCGCCCAAAGCTTCTTCCTGGAGTTAACCGGCCAAGCCGAAGGCAAGGCTTCGCTGACCGCGGCCCAGCTTCAAGCCGCCGCCTTCACAAGCCCCAAGGC
>JANODS010001685.1:0-2937 GCA_031412835.1 Acidobacteriota bacterium
TCGAACAGAACGAAATTCTCCTCGCCCCGTACGCCTTCCTGCCGCCGGGAGGAGTAGCCGTCGCGCTGGAGCAGCGTGCGCCGGAAATCGGCGATCTGGACGACGCCTTGGCCCTGCTCGGTCAAGGTGTCGAGACCGGACTGGGCGCGTAATTTGGCGAAATCGCAGCCTTGTAACGGCGCATCGCCGATTACTACCCGCGACGGGCGGGCGCGCAAGACGTAAGCGAGCACGGCGGCGATCAGCGTGCGATGCGTGATCAGACAGTCCATGCCGCCGCCGGGTAACTCATTCTCATGCAGCACCCAGTTGGGCTTGATCACCACGCGAGCTCCCGCCGGGATCAACTCCGCCAACGGGTTCCATTCGGATGTTCCCTGCCGGTCCGGATCGAGTCCCCAACAGCGAAACAGTTCCGCGACCGCGCGCGCCATCTCCGCCTCTCCATACTGGGGAGCCGCGGTGGCCAGCGCAACAAGGGATTCGTTCATGATGTTTTTGTTCTTCTTCTATTATCGGAGCTTGCTAGCTTTCCCTTACTACGAGGGCGTCGATCCGGTGACCTTCCACAAGCTGCGCGCCGGCACGAAGAAGACCTTCAGCCCGCGCACGGCCGCCACCATCATCGACAAGAAAGTACGCGCCAGCGAACTGACCCGTTTCAAGGGAAACCCGCTCGGCAACCAGGGATCGGCCAGCGCCAGGGCGTAGCCGCTCAACTGCAGGCCCGCCAACCAGAGCCGCGCCGGACCCTCCAGCGTCAAAGCCGAGCCGAGCATCACCGCCAGCAGAAACGGTAGCAGCAGCCGGCCAAACTTGTAGCTCATGAAATGGATCCACATGCGGTTGCCCCACCCGAGCAGCCAAGGATAGCGAACCAACAACTGATAGTTTCCGGCCAGGGTGCGAATCTTCCGATTCATCTCGGTTTCGAGCGACGTGGGATAGTCCCAGGCCACGGCCCGCAGATCGACCACCAGCCGGTAGCCACGCCGGAAGGCGGCGAGCGGCAGATACATGTCATCGAGGAGAGTGTCGGGCGGTAAGGTTACGGCCAGCTCCCGGCGCAGCGCGTAGAAAGGGCCGGTGGCGCCGAACATCGAATCGATGGCGCTTAGCGAGTCCCGAATCCAGGTTTCAAAGCGCCAATAGAGGCCGATATCGGCCTCTTCCTTGCTCTCGCCCCGGCGAATTTTCAACTGGCCGCTCACCGCGCCTACGAGGGGGTCGGCAAAGTTGGCCATGAGCTGCCGCAAGCCATCGCGTTCAATCACCTGCCGGGCGTCGGTCAAGAGGAGAATCTCTCCGGTGGCGACGGCGATTCCTGCGTTCAGCCCGGCGCACTTGCCGCCACGCGGCAGTTCCAGCAGGCGGACGCCGGACGCGGCGAAGGCCCGGGCAATTTCCGCGGTCCGATCCGTTGACCCGTCAGAAATCACAATAATTTCGAGCTTTTCGGGCGGATAGTCGAGGGCGAGGAGGCTGGCCAGTTTGTCCTGGAGGAAACGTTCGCCGTTATAGACGGGGATGATGGCCGAGACGGTGGGCGTGTAGCCGTCGCGCCGCGCCACAGGCCGCGCCGCCATCCGCCTCCACAGCCAGAGCAGCACCGGATATCCGGCGAGGATATAGGCGGCCGCCGTGGCGGAGACCAGAAAAGCGGTCCAGGCGATCATGGCCACAGATACCGTTCGAAGACGTCGGTGACAGCCTCCCAGGAGTAGCGCTCGGCCACCATGGAACGGGCGGCATCGGCCATCCGGTGCCGGGCCTGGGCGTTGTCGAGCAGGTCGGCGCACGCCTCGGCAAAGGCTTCCGCGGAATCCCCCAGACGGATCGTTTCACCGTCGGTGACGTCAAGCCCCTCAGCACCGATTGCTGTAGAAACAACCGGCACGCCGGCCGCCATCGCCTCATAGATTTTCAGGCGCGTGCCGCCGCCCACCCGCAGGGGGACGATCGAGACTTTTGCACCGTGCAGCCAGGGCCGCACGTCAGGCACGGTGCCGGTGACGTGAATGCGGGGGTCTTTGGCAGCCAAGGATGTTACCGCCGCCGTGGGCTTTCGTCCTACGAGCGCCACCGAACAATCCGGATGCCGCCGCCGGAGCAGGGGCAACACCTCGGCGGTGAACCAAGCAGCACCGTCGATATTCGGCATCCAATCCATCGAGCCCAAAAACACGAGATCGGCCTTGGCTTCGGCGGTTTCTGGCGGGGCGAAGAAATCGAGATCAACGCCGGTCGGTACGTCGCCCACTTCGGCAATGCCGTATTCCCGTTCCATCACGCGGGCGTCGTTGGCTGATACAGCCACCACCCGGCGAACCGTGCGGCATACCAGCTTTTCGTAAGCCGCCATCCGACGGGCCTGGAGTTGGAAATAGGCGCGATGAAACGGCGTCGCCCCGTGTTCGGCGTGCCGCTGCCAGATCATCGCTTCGACGTTGTGCTGGAACAGAACGGCGCGCTCTAGATTTGGCACATTAGGCGCGGGGAAGAGAAAATCGCAAACGATAGCGTCGTACTTTTCCCGCTGGCTCATTTCTTCGATGCGCTGCCGCATCGCCTGCGAACGCCATCGGCTGACCGCAACCGGGAGCGAAGAGACTAGGCCCGCCGCCACTTGGCCGACAAAGGCGAGCGAGCGTTTCGGGGGCGCGTGGTGGGGCACGCTTTCGAAATAATGGCAGTATTCCGACGCCCGCGCCGGGCCCTCCGGCTGGGTCCCATCGTCAAGGGCAAGATAGTGCACCTCGTGACGGCGATGGAGGCGGCGGAGCATCTCGAGCGTCCGTATCTGGCCACCTCGGTTGGTGGGATGGAGAAAGTCGGTCTTGATCCACAACAGCTTCATGCGCTGGTTCCCATGCTTATACAGCCACCCGTTCGAGACGCCGGGCCGCTTCCTGGGCGCCCGCCACCGCGCCGCCGGAA
>JANODS010001686.1:0-2358 GCA_031412835.1 Acidobacteriota bacterium
CCGCCAGTTCACAATGGAAGCCGTCCGCCAACCGCCCAGCACGGCATCGGTCGCCCGGTTCCAACTGCTGCCCATCTTCCTGCCCTTTCCAAACGGCAATTCGTACGTCACGGCCGTCGTGTACTGCAACTTCGGCGTCTGTGTCATCCGGCCATTCTCCACGTCAAAACGGTCGAGCAACTGCGGCGAAGCGCCCGCATCCCAGGTACCCGCCTGATCAATCGCGCTCGCCCAGGTAAAGCTCGCGAGCGCATACAGCCCACTGCTGAAGTTATGTTCAAACTTCGTCTGGAAAGCGTTGTACCAGCTCTTCGCCCGGCTCGCGCCCGTCTGAATGCCCTGCCACTGCGGAAACGGCCGGTTCGCCGGAACCGAGCCATCCACTCCAAACGGAGTCTGGTTCCGCTCGTATAAACCAAACAGGTTCGTACCCCGGTTCCCGACATACGCCACTTCCCATGTGCTTGCCTTGCTCACCCGATACTGCACCGCCAGGTTGAACTGCTGAATCCGGCCGCTGCGCTGGTTCTGTTCCCGTGTCCGCAATCCAATGTTCCGGCTATCAAAGTTCGACAGCACCCCGTTCGGCAGCGGATCACTCAACCGCACCGGTGCCGGTCCCGTGCCCACGCGCAACAGCGTTGGCTGAATCAGTTGCGGCGGGTTCAGCGCCAAACTAGCCTCGGATCCATAGATGTCTTCCGTGTTGTAGAACACGCCGTACCCACCTCGCACCACCAGCTTCTCCTCCTTCGCCTGCCAAGCAAAACCCAGCCGCGGTCCGAAGTTATTCTTGTCCGGAGTCGTCAGGTACTTATCGCTGTCCGTCGTGAAGACAAGGTTCCCCGTCGCCGGGCTGAAGTTGATGTTCTTGTTCGTCCCGCTGCCGTAGAACGGCGTTGTGTATTCATACCGCAGACCCAGATTCAAAGTCAGCCTCCGGCTCACCTTCCAGTCGTCCTGCACAAAGACGCTGTAAGCCTGCTGCAACTGCTTCACCTCCGGCACCGTGTTCAACTGCACGCTCTCCGGAAATCCTAGCAGCAGATCGCTCATCGCGTCGTTCGTGTACCGCCCCAGAAAGTTATACGCGGGCGACCGCCGCGTCACGTCCACAAAGCTGTTGTTCTTCATCCGCAGCTCGAACCCGCCACGCAAGAAGTGTTTCCCCGCCGTCAACGAAACCGTGTCCACAATCTGGTTCAATTTCGGCGTCTGAAACTGGGGCCGAAAGTTCCGCGTCCCCAACTGGTTGTAGTTAGTGGGGTTGATCAGCGGCAGTCCGCCCACCTGCAACATCTCCGCCGGAAACCCGCGGAATCCAAACGCATCAGCCTTCGTCTCGTTCACCGTCGCATGGGCAAACTCCGCAAACGTGTCGTTGTTCCCATACCGCAGCGTGTTCACCATGCGCGGCGAAATCGTGGAGGTCCACGCCACCGCCAAGCTCCGGTTCTCGTTGAACTGCGCTCCCTGGTTCCCCACACCATCGGCCAAACCCGGGAAAATCGCGTCCCGATTGAACTTCTGCCGCAGATAGCTAAACCGGCCCATCAACTGGTGCTTCTCGTTCAGGTTGTAGTCAAACCGTGTATCGAACTTATGGGTGTTCTCCTTCCCGTCCCTCTGCAGGCTGTAGTTATTCACTGGCCGGCCGTTCTGAAAGTTACCCGGCAAATTCGCTTCCGGATACAGGTCGATCACCTTCTTCGCCAACGCATCAAACCGCGACGCCGGAATCACGTTACCCGGAAACGGCGCGTTCCCCGCCGTCGAATCCACAATATTCAAAGCCCCAAACTCGCCCCGCTTCTGCCCCACCGTCGGCACCGTCGTCAAACCGGTATCGGCAAACTGCTGCCGAAATCCTTCATAGGCCCCAAAGTAGAACAGCTTGTTCTTCACAATCGGCCCGCCCACCGTCCCGCCGTACTGATCCCATTTCAAGTTGTTCTTCGGCACGTTCTGCAAGTTGTTCGTCCAACCCCGCGCCGCCAGCGCCGAATTCCGATTGAAGTAGTATCCCGTCCCGTGCGTCTCGTTGCTCCCGCTCTTAATCGAAACGTTAATCACCGCCCCGGCGCTCCGCCCAAACTCCGCCGAAAACGAGTTCGTCTGCACCTTGAACTCGGCAATCGCGTCCGGATTCGGCTGCACCACCTGGGCGCTCAAGCTTTGCGCATTCTGTGTGCCTTGGTTGTTGTCCACGCCGTCCAACAAGAAATTGTTTTGCGTATGGTAGTTCCCGTTCGCGACGAACCAGCCCGGTCCCCGCGTCGTCGGGTTCAACGTACTCGCCGCCACGCCCGGCGAAAGCAAAGCCAGTTCCGTATACCGCCGACCCGCCAGCGGTAACTC
>JANODS010001687.1:0-2154 GCA_031412835.1 Acidobacteriota bacterium
CGACGACCGGCGGGACGACGCCGGGGAGCCCGTTCGTAAATGTCCTGCCGGCGGGTCTCGGCGCGGGGGTCTACCGGGGCGAGATTCGGGTGAGCACGACCGAGCCCGGCAACGTGACAACGGTGGTGCCGGTGACCTACACGGTGACGGCAGCGGCGCGGTTGCCGCAGATACGGGCGATCACGAACGCCGCCAGCTTTCTGACGACGGGGCTGACGCCGCTGATGGTATTCACCGTTTTCGGGGACAACCTGGGGCCGGACAACGTTGCGGTGGGCGCGCCCGATGGGAGCGGCCGGTGGCCACGGTCGATCGCCGGGGTCCGGCTGCTGATCGACGGCACGGCGGTGCCGCTGCTGTACGTCAGCAGGGGCCAGGCAAGCGGCATTGTGCCCGGCTCGATTGCGGGGCAGCCGAACGTCAGCGTGCAGGCGGAGGTGAACGGAACGCTGGGGACGACGTTGGCGACGGCGGTGGTGCTGACGGCTCCGGCACTGTTCACGGCGGACGCCAGTGGTCGGGGCCAGGCGGCGGCGATCAACGAAGACGGCGGCCTGAACGGACCGATTACGCCGATCGCCGCGGGGTCGATTGTGGTGCTCTACGCGACGGGTTCCGGGGAGTTGGTTCCACGCGGCGAAGCGGGGGCGGTGTCGCCGCGTGGCGATGGGCTGCAGTTCCCGTTGACCGTGGAGATCGATGGCCAGGCGGCGGAGATTCTCTTCGCGGGACAAGCGCCGGGGCAGGTTTTCGGACTAACGCAGATCAACGTCCGGGTGCCGGATACGGGCCGCCGCGGGGCGTTGGCGGTGGTTCTGAAAAGCCCGGGCTACAGCAGTTTGCCGAACGTGACGATCGAGGTGCAGTAGGCATGGAAAGACGGTCCTTTCTTGCGCTGCCGTGGTTCGGGCGGCGCAAGGAGATCAAGGCCTGCGGGGCTCGGTTTCGGGTGATCCGGCGCGGCAGCGCGGCTCGGCGGTATCTGTTCATCCACGGCGACGAAACGACGGCTCGGGAAGCGCTGGCTGCCCATTTGGCGATTCACGATGGGATTGGGTATTCGGTGCTGAACAGCGAGCGGACGATTACGGCGGCAAGCGGCGTGGTGTACGATCCGAATCGGATGTTCAGCGAAGAGGGGTTGCGGCGGAATCTCGACCGGCTAAATCCGCGGGCCGAGGACTGGCAGAAGCGGGCCGTTTTGGAAATTGTGGCCCACGACCGGGAGCGCTTTGTAAGGCGACTGATTCCTCCGGCAAAGGGGCTTCTCGTCGCGCTGCACAACAACGCCCGGGGCTACTCGGTGAAGGACGAAGTGCCGATCAGCGAGGGGGTGTCGCTCCCGGACGAAGCCCATCCGCACGAGTTCCTGCTCTGCACCGATCCGGCTGATTTCGCCAAGCTAAAGGCGAGTCCGTTCAACGTGGTGCTACAAAGCAAGCCGGGCGGCGAGGAGGACGGGAGCCTTTCCCGGCTGATGGCGAAACGGGGGATCCGATACGTGAACATCGAGGCCGGGATTGGGAGGGCCGCCGAGCAGAAGGCGATGTTGGACTGGGTGCAGGCCAACCTATAGCCTGGACAGGAAGTAGGCGTGGACGCGGGGGTCGGCCGTGAGTTCCGGGTGGAACGTGGCGACGAGGTGGCGGCCTTGCTCGGCGAGGACGGGATCGCCGTTGTATGTCGCGAGCACTTGCACGGCAGGGCCGACGGAGCGGATGATGGGGGCGCGGATGAAGACGGCTTCGAGGTCGCCGAGCGTCGACGGGAGATTGACGACGCGCGAGTCTAGTTGGCGGCCATAGCCGTTGCGCTGGACCTTGATGTCCATAAGCCCGAGCGACTGCTGTTCGGGGGAGATGACATGAGTCGCCAAGAGTATGGCTCCGGCGCAGGTGCCGAAGATAGGTTTCGCCTCGCCGTAAGCGCGGAGGGGCTCGAAGAGGCTCTCGCGATGGAGGAGTTTGAGCATCGTCGTGCTTTCTCCTCCAGGCAGGACAAGGCCATCGGTCGCGTCGAGTTCGGCGGCGGTACGGACCTCGACGGCAATTTGGCCCGCGGGGTACAGCGCGCGCCCAAGCCGGTGAAATTCGCCGTGGAGGGCGGGGGCTACGACGACCCGACCCGCCCCGGGGGTGCAAAAGCTCGCCGTGG
>JANODS010001688.1:0-1206 GCA_031412835.1 Acidobacteriota bacterium
GCCAACTTCATCGCCCGCTCCCGTTCCAACTCCTTCTGCCGAAGCTGCTCCTCCGCCCACGCAAACTTCCCCCGGTAATACTCGTAGAGCATCGCGCTCATCCCAAACGTCACCGTAATCAAAGCCGAAAACCGCAGCGTATACAAGTAACTTTCCCAAAACGAACGCACCCGAATCAGCCCCACCCCCACCACCACCGCATGCCCCAACAGACAACCCACCACCACCGCCCCCGCCAACACCAGCACGTTGATCGGCCAACCGTGCCGCGTCCCCCGTTTCCATAACCGCTCCCCCGCGGCGTAGCACAGTGACCCGATCGCCGTACTATAAACGAGCGATATCGCCACCGTTCTCGCCACGTCTTGCCAGCCGCCCATCCGGCCGAACATGAGAGTGATCAGCGAGGCGCCCAGCGTAACCAACAAAATAATCACGACTGAGCGCGGCACCTTCATCCTCCCCACCTTACTTTACTTTCGGGCTTCCCACGTGACATCCCATGCAGTTGCTCTCCCGCGCCGAAAGCTTCCCCTCCGCTAGCCACTTCTCCGCCTTCTTTGCATAAGCCGTCTCCGGCAACTTTTGCTGAATCATCTCGAAATACTCCTTCGCCTTCTCCTTATTCCCCAACCGTCCATTCCCCTCCGCAATCCCCTGCAGCAATTCCCCTAGAGAATGCTGGCTAAACCCGCTCAAGTCGCCCTTCTGCATCTCCCAGCAAACCTCGAAGTCGGCCACCCCCTTCTTCAAGAGCGGATCCCCCATCGCCGGCGGCATCCCCTTGCTCGCCGCCAAATACGCCGACCCCCGCGGAATCCTTACCCCAACATTCTTCGGTGCCAATTCCACCGCCCGATCCATCATCCCCGTCCCCTTCCCCATCATCTCCATCGCCGCCTGCATCTCTCCCTTCCGAAACGACTCGCCGCTCGCAAAGAACAATCCGCCCCCCATCCACACCATCGCCTCCGCATGGTTCGGCTCCGCCGCCAGCGTCGCCTCGGAAATCTTCATCCCCTTGGCCAGCGCTTCTTTATCGCCCGCAAACCCGGCGAAAAACATCTCCCGAACCTTATGGTCGAACCGGACCGGCTCCTGCGCCAGCACGATCGTGGCAACTGCAATCAGCGAATAGAGTGTGTGTGAGGTCTTCATGTTTCCATCCTGCCTCGAAGCTTTCGAATCGCCTCGCTCCATCCGACG
>JANODS010001689.1:0-5579 GCA_031412835.1 Acidobacteriota bacterium
CGTTGCAGGATGGACCCGGCGTTCCAGAAGAAGCTGCCGACTTGAAGAATGAGAAAGCCCGAGCCGACGGCGGCGGACATGGCGAGGCCACCGGGGCCGGGGGCGACGAGCAGGGCGGTGCCGCAGAGGCCGATGGCGAGGCCAATCGTTGTAGCCCAGGTGAGCTTATCGCCGCCGGGGACGAGCGCTTCCAGGCCGACAAGCCAGAAGGGAGCCGTCGTCAGGAACAGGGCCGCAAGGCCGCTGGGGATGAGGGTTTCGCTATAGGTGAGGCACGTATTGGCGACCCCGAGGAGTAAAAGCCCTACGCAAATGGTGCGGAGTAGGGCTCTGCCTTTGGGGAACGCGAGGCCTTTGTACCAGGCCCAAAGCAGCAGGATGGAGCCGGAGAGCAGGAAGCGGGACGCCATCAGGACGAGCGGCGGGAACGATTCGAGGGCCATGCGAATGGCCAAATAGGTGGTGCCCCAGAAGAAGCAGACGGCTCCGAGCGCGGCGTAGGGGAGCAGATGAGAGCGGGAGCCCATCTTCTACCGTAGCTTAGTTGGAGACGCAGTCGCTGGTTGGTTCTCCGTAGATAAAGTCATCGGCGACGACGACGTTGCGGCCGTTGGCGTTCAGGGGGCCGAGGGCGCTCAGGAAAGCGGTGACGGCGGCGCGGTCGGCTTGGAGTTGTCAAGAAGGTGTCAAATTTGAGGAGAAAAGGCCGTAGAATAGGAGTTTGATCCTGACGCTGACATTGAATCCCGCAATTGACCAAAACGTCCAGGCGGACCGTTTGGTTTTTGAAGATCGCGCCTACATCCTTTCGACCAATGAAACGGCTGGAGGACGGGGGATTAACGCGTCGATGGTGCTGCACTCGTTTGGGGCGAAGACGAAGGCGATTACGGCTTCGGGGGGGAAGAACGGGAAACGCTTTGAAGAGTTGATGCAGCAGGAAGGCTTCCCGGTGGAGTACGTCAAGATCAAGAACAATCTGCGGGGGAACCTGACGATTGTGGATAAACAGGGGTTGGCAGTGAAGCTGAATGAGCGGGGTCCGCTGATTCACGCAACGGAGTTGGCGAAGTTTGAGAAGACGGTGGTGGAGAACTTGAACGGGGCCCGTTGGTTGATGCTGTGCGGCAGTTTGCCGCCGGGGGTACCGGCGGATTTTTACGCGCGGATCATTCGGCAAGCACAGCAGCGAAACGTGCAGACGTTGCTCGATACGGATGGCGATGCGTTGCTGCATGCGCTGGAAGTGGGGCCGTCGGCGGTGGCGCCGAACCAAGCGGAGGCGGAGCGGCTGTTGAACCGGGCGCTGATTACGCGGCAACATTTTCAGGACGCGGCAAGGCGGATCGTGGCGATGGGGGCGAAGTGGGTGGTGCTGTCGCTGGGGAGCCGGGGGGCGGTGGGGGCATCGGAGAGCGTGTTGGTGGAAGCGGTGCCCCCGTTGATTGATGCCGTCTGCCCGATTGGCGCGGGCGATGCGTTGGCGGCGGCGTTTACGTGGGCGATGCGGGAAGGGAAGCCGTTTGAAGAAGCCGTGCGATGGGGCGTAGCGGCGGGGACGGCGTCAGCGGCGCTGCCGGGAATCTCGTTTGCGAGCCTGCAGCAGACGCAACAGATCTATAGCCGGGTGGAGTTGCGGGTGTTGTCGGCTTAGTCGTCGGTTTTTTTCGGGGGCCTGGTTTTCGAGAAGATTTGGCCGCCTTTCACCCAACCGTGGATGAGGACGAAGAAGAGGACGAACATCGAAACGAAGGTGGCGATGGCCCCGATGACGAGATAGTCGGTGCGAGTGTGCGGCCCGGGCATTAAGGCAAAGGCAAGGGCGAGGGTGACCAGGAAGACGATCCCGACGCCGCCGGCGGCCATGGCGAAGCGCGAATTCATGTTCTTCTATCTTACTTAGTCGTACTTCTCGAAGACGATCTGTTTGCGGTCGAAGCCGAGCTCCTTACCGATCTCGCGGACGCTGTCGACCATCTCTTTGAGGCCGCAGGCGTAGAGGTGGAGGTCGCGGCGGTCGCCGATGGCGGCGAGGACGTGGGGTTGGACGCGGCCGGTGGCACCGGGCCAGGCGTCGGTGGGGCGGGTGACGGTGGGGATGAAGGTGAAGTTGGGGTACTGCGCGGCGAGGGCGTTGAACTCGTCAAGGTAGAGGAGGTTTTCGGGGTGGCGGGTCCCGTAGATCAGGGTGAACTTTTCGGTGGCCCCTTGGCGGAGGGCTTCGATGAGCATGGGCCGGTAGGGGACGATGCCGGTACCGGTGGCGACCATGACGGAGTCGGCGCGTTCGGGCTTCCAAACGAAGACGCCGAGGGGGCCTTTCATGTCGACGGTTTCGCCGGGCTTCAGGGCGAACAGATGGGGGGAAAAAATGCCGTCGGAAACGCGGTTCAGGCAGATGGAGAACGTTTTGCCGCCGTCGGGGAGGGAGGCGATGGAGTAGGCCCGGGTGACCTTCTTTTCGCCGAAGAGTTCCGAGAGCGAAACGAATTGGCCGGGGAGGAATTTGACCTCGTCGAGTTCGGGGACGGCGAAATGGAACTGGCGGATGTCCGGGGCGAGGGCGACGGAGTTGATGAGTTCAGCTTTCATGGTTACGTTAGGCGAGAGCGGCGGTCGTGCGGGCCATGACGATATCCAGCAGCGCGGGATGGCCATCAAGTGGCTCTGTGACCTGAATCGTCACACCAGGATGGATGCTTTCGAGGTCCTCGACGATGCGGGGCAGATCGCGGCGCAAGTGGATGCCGAGGGTGAGGAAGTAGGGGATGACGAGAACGCGGCGGGCACCCTGGGCGACCAGGGCGGCGACGGCCTGGGGCAGGTCGGGTTCGGCGAGTTCGAGGAAGGCGGTGGCGGTGAGCGGGTAGCCGCCGCGTTCGCGCATCGCATCCGTAACCGCCATCACGGATTGGTTTGCTTCTGGCACGCGCGATCCGTGACCAAACAGAATAATGCCTACGTCGTTCATCCGCCTCCCATGGTTCGTTTGAAGTGATCTTCGAGGAAGGCGGCAAAGGCCCGTCCCCGGCTTCTTCCATTGTCGCGCCCTACGGCTAGGCGATGCAAAAAAACGAGGAGTTGGAGCAGGACGGCGTCGTTCCAGAAACGGGCGCGGGCGTCGTCGGTGAGGCCTTTGCGGAGCTTTTCGAGATTTTCACCGAAGTGAGCGACGATGCTTTGGGCTTCGGGGGAGGTGGGGGGAATGGGTTCCTCGCACCTCGTCAGGATGATGGTGTTGAGCGCGGCGCGGATATCCGCGTCATGTGCATTTCCGGCGCTGACAGCGCTGACGAAGACGGCGTTGGTGAGCAGGATGAGCTGGGTTTGGTATTGGAGCAGGAACTGCTCAGTGACTTCGACGTCCGGGTGAGGCGACTCGGCGGCGGTCATGGGAACGAGCTTTTCATGCTGGCGGGCTTCGAGCAGAAATTCGCAATCGAGAGGGCAGGAGATCGTGTGTTCTCTGCCCTCACCGCAGCATTGGGAGCAGATATCAGCAGCGAGCGCGGGGCAGGGGCGCTTGGGTTTACGGACGCGGCAAAGGGGGCAACTCACGTCCAGCTATCCGCTTTGCGGTATTGGGCGAAGCCTTCCACCATGCCGGCGATGCCGGGCTTGGTCCAGCCGTGCTCCATGCCGAGGATGCCTTTGTAGCCGAGCGCGTGGATGGATTTGAACACGTTTTGATAGTTGATTTCGCCGGTGCCGGGCTCTTTGCGGCCGGGGACATCGCCCACCTGCATGTAGCCGATTTGGGCGTAGTGCTGGTGAATGTGGTTGATGAGATTTCCTTCGGAAATTTGCTGGTGATACATGTCGAAGAGCAGTTTGACGTTGGGGTGGTTGACGTTGGCGATGATCTCGGCACCGTGGTTGGACATGACGACGAAGTAGCCGGCGTGGTCGACGCGGACGTTGAGGGGTTCGAGGACGATGACCATTTTCGTCTTTTCGACGATCTCGCCGGCGCGTTTGAGGGCCTCGATGCAGTTGGTGGTTTGTTGGGTGTAGCTGAGGGTATCGATGCCGAGCCCGCTGGTGGCCGTGGCGCATTCGTTGCCGATGATTTTATGGATTTCGACGGCGCGTTTGACGTCGGCGAGGAAGTCGGCGTGGAACTTCCGGTCGACAAGGGCGCTGGGCTTCCAGCCGCCCCGGTTCATGACGAAGACGCCCATGGCGAGGCCGAGGCGCTCTTTGGTCTTGGCGAGGGCGATGATTTCGGAGTCGGTCAGCTTGGGTAGGCCGTTGAATTCGAAGGCCTTGAAACCTTGCTCGGCGAAGACTTCGAGCTGGCGTTCGTGGGAGACATCGCGGTTGGCGACGTGGGGGGCGTAGCGGAGGCGGTAGGCGTGAACCGGGGCTGCTTTCGCGGCTGAAGCGAGGGCCGCGGCGGCAAGGAAATTTCGGCGCTGCATTAGGGCCAGAGTATCATGGGCTTTATGCCGCAGTTGCAGATTTACGTCAAAGTAGTGGTGGACCTACCGGAAGGAGAGCAGCCCCAGCGGCTAGGGCGGGAGATCTGCCGGGTGGTGAAACGAGTGTATGGAGTGCGGGATGCCGAGGTGAGCAGCATCATCGCTCCGGATGAGAAATGAAGCGCGTTTTGTTGACGTATAGCGACACTTACGCGCACAAGGTGCAGCCTTACTACGACGCCGTGCGGAGTGTGGGGTTGGAGCCGGTGGGGCCGGGGGCGGACGAGTACGACGCCGTGGTTTTGTGCGGCGGAAACGATATTGACCCGGCGCACTACGGGCAGGAGGCGGATGCGCGGCTGGGGGATTTGGACCCGGCGCGGGACGTTTACGAACTCGACGTGGCATGGGCGGCGTTGCAGCGGGATCTGCCGATTCTGGCGATTTGTCGGGGTATGCAGCTTTTGAACGTTGCTTGCGGCGGGACGCTGAAGCAGCACGTGGAGGACCATCGGAACGGGATGCATACGGTGGACGTGGAACCGGATTCGCGGCTGGCGCAGGTGACTGGCGAGACGCGGTTCGAAGTGAATTCGCGGCATCATCAGGTGCTGGACGAGTTGGGCGAAGGGTTGGTGGTGACGGCGCGTTCGGGCGACCTGATCGAAGCGGCGGAGATGCCGGGTAAGCGATTTGCGTTGGCGGTGCAGTGGCATCCGGAGGACTTGGTGGCGACGCATGCGCCGCACCGCGCCCTCTTCACTGCGCTGGCCGATACACTGAAGAGTTGAACAGCACGCCGGAAAAGACGCGGAGCTTGTCGGTGCGGAAGTTTTTTTCGCGCAACGGCACCCTCTCGCAGTGGCATCCGCACTACGAGTATCGGGCCGGGCAGTTGGAGATGGCCGAGGCGGTGGAGACGGCGCTGGCGGACCGGCGGCATCTTCTTGTTGAAGCAGGGACGGGGACCGGGAAGACGCTGGCGTACTTGGTGCCCGCGATTTTTTCGGGCAAGCGCATCGTGATTTCGACGGGGACGAAGAATCTTCAAGAGCAGCTTTTTTTCAAAGACATTCCGTTTCTGCAACAGCACTTCGAACAGGAGCTGCGGGTTTGCTACATGAAGGGCCGCACGAATTATGCGTGCCGGCAGCGGAT
>JANODS010001690.1:0-1619 GCA_031412835.1 Acidobacteriota bacterium
AGCGACGGGGGAGGGCTCCGTCGCGCCCCATGGCGAAGAGGAGGCGGACGGAACCGAGTTGGGCACCGAGGCTGGAACCCATCGTCGCGACGAGCAACGTGAAGTTCATGAGATGAAACATCCATGGGCCTCCGGCTCGGCCGGCAGCAGACACGAAGGCTGTATCGACGTCCGGGAACGTCTGGTAATCAGGCCAGATCATCTGACCGGCGTAGACTTCGAGGCAGCCTAGAATGCCCGTGATGACGCAGAGGAGAACCGTCGCCAGAGGGATGTTTCGCCGGGGATTGTCTACCTCCTCGGACAGGGTGCTGATGCTGTCAAAACCCATGTAGGTCAATACCGCGATGGAGGTCCCGGTGCTGACGAGGGGCCAGGAGAAGGTCGCGGGATCGTAGAAGGGCTTGGTGGAGAAGAGACCGGCTACGCCTGCTTCCCGCATCAGGTAGCCGATGGCCGTGATGAAGAAAGCGACCAGGACGACGGACATTCCCAGCGTCAGAAACAGGTTCATGCGGGCCGTGGCTTTGAGGCCTCGGAGGTTCAACCAAGTGAAGAGCGCGGCGAAGAAGACGACCCAGACGACGTACGGCAGAGGGGCGAGATTCATGGCGGCTTTGGCGCACCAGATGGTTCCGATCGTCGGATTCAAGAGATAGTCGAGGGCGATGCTCCAGCCGGTGAGGAAGCCTAAGTGGGGGTTCAGTTCGCGGCTGACGTAGGTGTAGGCCGAACCGGCGTGGGGGTGGGCGTTGGCCATGCGGCCGTAACTCACCGCGGTCAACACCATGGCGAACATGCCGATGAGAATTGTCGTCGAGACGTGGCCGTGGGCGACTACGGCCACGACCCCGAAAGAGCCGAGAGGGGCCGTCGGCTGGATGACGATGATGCCGTAGAGGAGAAGATCGCGGAGGCTGAGGACTCGCTGGAGACCCTTGCTCATGGGCGGACGGACTGTAGGCGGAGGGTCTGAATTTGATGGGGCGCGGCCTTGGCGTTGGCTTGGCCAAAGGCGGCCGGGACAGGGGCGAGGTCGCGCTCGGTATGGGTGGTGGTCCAGGCTTGGGTTACGCCGGACTTGGTTTTGACTTTATAGTCCTCGGCCTTAGGAGACATGTTCCAGAAGCGAGTGATGAGGCCGCTGGCGGCACCGTCCTCAGGGACTTTGAGGGACCAGAGGAGGAGGTTGGGGTTGTTAACGGAGAGGAGCGAATCGGTTTTGGCGGGGAAGTGCTTGCCGGGGCGGAGCCAGCCGCTGATGGGGGGATTCTGGTGTTCGAGGGCGAAGCGCATGGAATCTGCGGAAGAGAACTTATCATGAGCGGAGAGGGCGAAGCGCTGGAGGAAGTGCTTGTCGCCGCCTTGCTTGGCGATGCCGGCGCGGGGGGCGTCGATGCGGCCGCCGGCGAGGATTTGGAGGTGGGGGGTGCCGGAATCGAAGAAGGCGGTGGGGCCGTACATTTGGCTGTCGCCGACCTTCATGAAGGCGAGGTCCCAGTTGGACAGGGTGACGCCGGAGCCGTTGGGGGCGTTGACGGCGGCGAAGTGGTTCAAGGAGAGATAGTCGAGGCGGCACATTTCCGAAGAGTAGTGGCCGCCATCCTTCTTCAGCTTGG
>JANODS010001691.1:0-1471 GCA_031412835.1 Acidobacteriota bacterium
CCACCATCTGCGATCTCGCCGGGCTCCCCGTTCCCAAGGGGATCGATGGCGTTAGCCTCGCCCCGGCCTTGCAGCAGCAGGCCCTCAAAGCGCGGTCCCTTTTCTGGCACTACCCCCACTATTCGAACCAGGGCGGTGCCCCCGGCGGCGCGGTCCGGGATGGCGACTGGAAGCTGATCGAGTTCTACGAAGACAATCGCCTGGAGCTCTACAACCTCGCCCGCGACCCCGGTGAAAAGAAGAATCTGCTCCATCAGCACGGTGACGTTGCCGACAAGCTGAAGCAAGCGCTGTCCAAGTGGCGCAAGGCCGTCAAGGCGACGATGCCCAAGCCGAACCCCGGCTATGTGCCCGCCCAGGCCGACCAAGGCCTGACCGGTGCCGAAGCGCCCACGCCCCCAGCCTAGCGCCGCGCCGGCAAGAACAGCAGCACGGTAGCGGCGAACGCCAGCACGATCACTGCCGTCAGAAACGCCCGCTCCGGAATCCGCGAAATCAGTTTTCGCCCCACCATGGCACCGGCCAGCGTGGGCGCAATCATCACGGCATCAAACAGCAGCGACTGCTGACTGAACAGCCCGTGCGCCAGGTACACTGGGATCTTCGACAGGTTAACGAAGAAAAAAAACCAGGCACCGGTGGCCACGAACTCTTCCCGCGGCAGGCGCTTCGAAAGCAGGTAGATGTTCATGATCGGCCCGGCCGCGTTCGCCACCATCGTCGCGAACCCCGCCGAGGCACCGAAGAAGCCGGAAAACCACCAACCCGTCGGCGGTGTCGGGCTCGCGTACCGCTGCCGCCAAAGGAACAGCAGCAGCATCGACAGCGTAATCGAACCCACCAACGGCCGAATCACCGTATCCGGGTAAACCAGCACAGCCGCTCCTGCGGCCATTCCGCCCATCACCCAGGGAAACAGCGAAAACAGCGCGTTTGCCGCCGCTTTCTTGCGGTAGACGATGACGGCGTAGCAGTCGGCGCAGATCAGAATCGGCAGAAGCCAAGCGGTCGATAGCCGCGCATCGCCCACCGTAAAAACGAACAGCGGGACGGCGAGAATGCCGATCCCGGGCACGCCGGTTTTGGCGACACCAATCAAGAAGGCGCAGAGCGCACCCAGCAACCATTTCCAAAGCGCGAGTTCCGGCACGTGTAGTAAGGTGAGCGAATCCGCTACGCCGCCCTCGCTTGCTCCTTCATCGAGACTGCGCCTTGTAGAAGGCGAAAAAGAAGATCGCTACGCTAAGGCTGGCGAGAAGGTAGACCAGAGTTCGCAACAAGGACATCAGAGGCATCACGTCACCGAGAAAGCCGGAAACTGCCTTGATAAAGTCCAACGCCATTAGGATTGTGAACAGCAGTGTTCCGATCAGCGCCAGAAGCGCCGCACTCTTCAGGGTCATGGTTGCAGTATGAGCGCTCTCGGGTTCCGGCGCAAGGTTGGATCAAAGTGGCGGAAGCCAGTGGGAGT
>JANODS010001692.1:0-10551 GCA_031412835.1 Acidobacteriota bacterium
CCGGCGAGCCACATGGTGAAGCCGAACGGGTTGTGGTCCCGACCCTTCTTCACCTGACCACCGCCGCCGCCGACCTCGCGAACAGGAGTCCGACCAAATTCGGAGCCGCACACGACTAACGTATCTTTCCAAAGGCCGCGCGACTTGAGATCCTTAATGACGGCGGCGAAAGGCTGGTCGGAGTTCTTGGCGTTGACCTTGTGGGCCATAATGTCGCCGTGGGCGTCCCATGGATCGCCTTTGGCGTAGTAGACCTGGACCATCCGCACGCCCTTTTCAACGAGACGGACGGCGGTGAGAGCGCCGCGGGCGGTGCTGCCGGGGCCGTACAGCTTTTGGGTGGCCTCAGACTCTTTGCGGATATCGAAGACGGTGGGCGCCTCGGTTTGCATCCGGAAAGCAGTCTCCATGGAAGAGAGGGTGGCTTCGACTTGCGGATCGTCGCCCTCGCGTTTTACGCGGAGCTTTTCGATCTTCTGGAGGAGGTCGAGCTCGCGGCGCTGCTCGGTGAGTTCGAACTTGGGGTTGTTAACGTAGCTGACGAGCTTCTTGGGATCGAAGGCTTTCTCGACGACGACTTTGGCCTGGATCTCCTTGCCGTCTTTGTCCTTCATCGGCGTCTCGGGCGGCGGTTCGTCGGCGGGGGTATTGACCTTGGAGCTAATGAAAGTACCCTGGTTAACCGGCGGCAGGAAGCCGTTGCTCCAAAGGGGCGGGCCGACGGTGGTGGGGACGTCGGGGCAGAGGACGACGTAACCCGGAAGATTTTGATTTTCGGTGCCGAGGCCGTAGGTGAGCCAAGCGCCGATGGAGGGGCGACCGGCCTGATTGCCACCCGTGTTCATCATGAGGCAGGACGGCTCGTGGTTGGGGATTTCGGTGTGTACGGAACGAACCCACGCGATGTCATCGGCGACTTCACCGAGGTGGGGCCAGATTTCGGAGATATCCATGCCGCACTGGCCGTACTTTTTGAACTTGAAGGGCGAGCGCATCAGTTCGCCAGTGCCGCGTTCGGTTTTGACCTGGACGCCGGGGAGAGGTTTGCCGTCGTACTTATCGAGCATCGGCTTGGGGTCGAAGCTATCGATGGTGGAGAGGCCGCCGTTCATGAAGAGGAAGATGACGCGTTTGACGCGTTGCGGATGGTCGAGTTTGGCCGCGCCCATCGGCTTACCGTTACCGTCTACCAGGCCTTCGGCTTTCGCGACGGACTGGTTGACCATCCCGGCAAAGGCCATCATGCCGAAGCCGTTGCCGATGCGGCGGAGTGCTTCGCGGCGGGTGGAGGGGTTTCCTGACTTATGATTCGACATCGTAATTTCCTCGACTAATTGACGAACAGGAACTCAGACGAGCTGAGCAGGATTTTGGCGTAACGACCCCAGGCGGTGGGTTCGTATTTGGGTGGAGGAGGACCGGCGGGGCCACCACCTCGGCGGCCCATGCCGCCCATCATCCCCATGCCGAGGAAGTCGGCGGGGGGCGCGTCACCAGTAGGGGGCGCGTCATCGGCGGCAGGGGCGGCGGGGGTTTGACCTTCTTCCGTCGGCGGCGTCGGGGGCATCGGCGGGGGAGTGCCTTTGTCGCCTGCGGCCGCGGCGGGAGCGTCTTTGCTTTCCGTAGCAGCGGGGCGACGGTCTCGACCACCGGCACCGCGCATGCCTTCCGCGGGCGGCCGCTTCTTAGCTTCTTCGTATTCGAGCATCGGCTCGGTTTTGAGATATTCCACGCCAAGGGCGACTTCTTCGGGCGTCGCTTCGCGGCCGTAGACAATCTGATGAAGCTTACGGATGCGGGCGGGGTTGTTCGGTTCGGTAGCCACACGCTTGGCGAGTTCCTCAGCTTGGAGCTGCATGAAGTCGCTGTTCATGAGGAACAGGCGCTGCGTGGGGACGGTGGTGACGAAGCGCTTTTCGGCGCTGATCATGGGCGTCGGGAAATCGAACAGGGCTAGGTATTCGTCGAGCTTGTAGCGGCTGACCTTGGCGTAAACGGTGCGGCGAGTGACGGCGGGGGTGAGTTCGACGGAGGGTCCGCCGAGGGCGGGGTCAAGCTTACCAGCGACGGTGAGGACGGAGTCGCGGACCTGTTCGGCGTCGAGACGCTTACGGTCGGCGCGCCAGTAGAGGCGGTTGCCGGAGTCCTTGGCGAGCGCCGTCGGGTTGTTCTCGGTGGAGAGTTGGTAGACGGAGCTAAGCATGATGTCGCGATGAAGCTTCTTGGTCGACATCCCGTTTTTCACGAAGTTGGCGGCGAGGTATTCGAGCAGTTCGGGGTTGGTGGGGCGTTCGCCGGTGAGGCCGAAATTGCTGGGAGATTCGACGAGGCCGGTGCCGAAGTGACCCTTCCAGATGCGGTTAACGAAGACGCGCATGGCGATGGGCTGCTTGCCGATCATTTCGGCGAGTTCAAGCCGCCCGCTGCCCTTGCTGAAAGGGGCGGGTTCGTTTTCGCTGAGAATGCTAAGGAAGTGGCGGGGTACTTCCTGCTTCAGGTCGAACGGATCGCCACGGAAGGCGAGTTGAATATTCTTGGGATTCTCCGCGTCCTTGACACTATGAAGGTACGGGAAGCCGGGTTCGATTTTCTTGCGGGCGTCTTCTATGTCCTTGCGGATGGTGGCCATCTGGACCTGAGCTTCGGAGCCGGAGCGGGATTCCAGACCCCAGCCGCGGAACATCAGCACGCCGGGCTTCATGTTGCGGAAGCCGTTGGCCATCATGGCTTGGGGGTCGTCGTTGTCGCTGAGCATACGCTGGAACATTTCGGTCCAGAAGCTGGTTTCGGCTTCCGGCATCGACTTGAGCGTGAGATTGCAGCCGGGGCAGAAATCGTCGTTGGTGACGAAGTTGCTGGGCTTGTTCGTGCGCTTCTTTCGCTTCGTGCCGTCCATGGCCTTAGCGACGATTACCTTATTCTCTTCATCGAGGTCGTTGCGGCGGAGCATGATCGCAACGATCTCTTCCTGGAATTTTTCTGCGATTTTCTTGGCTTCGGGGGCGGTGCCGCCCTTCTTCATCATGGCCTGCCAAGCTTCTTTGTTCTTATACTTGTCGGTCGGCTTCTCCATGTATTGAACGAAGCGGTCGAGGAGTTCGAAGTCGAGCTTGCGAGCGTCGACGACATTGGCCATTTCCTTCTTCTGCGGGCCTTTGACTTCCCAGACGGCCTGGAGGTAGTTGGCGGTTTGGAAGACGAGGGATTTGGAGAGCTGGTTCGAAATATTCTGCTGGATCTCGCCGAGCATCTTCTGCTTCAGGTCGATGAGATCCTCCACCTGCTGGTATTCGGCGAGGGTCGATTTGGGGACGAGGGGCACTTCCTCGTAGATCGTGTTGTTGAAGACGCCGGCGAGGGCGTAATAGTCGGTGGCCGGAATCGGATCGTACTTATGATCGTGGCAGCGGGCGCAGCCGACGGTGAGGCCGAGGAAGCCGCGGGTGACGACGTCGACGCGGTCGTGGCGCTCGTCGGCGCGGGTGACTTCGGTGGAGCCGTTGTCGTAGTACCAGGGGCCGAGGCCAAGGAAGCCAGTGCCGGGGAGGGTCTTGTGGCGAAGCTTAGGATCGAGGAGGTCACCGGCGAGTTGGGCTTTGACGAACTGATCGAAAGGCATGTCATCCTGGAAGGCCTGGATGACCCAGTCGCGGTAGACGTAGGCGTTGGGATAGGGGTTGTAGCCGCGGCGCATAGGATCGAGGCTGCGGTAATCATCTTCGCCGTAGCGGGCGACATCAAGCCAAACGCGGCCCCAGCGTTCGCCATATTGGGGCGAGGCGAGAAGCCGATCAACGACCTTCGCGAAGGCTTGGGGAGTCGTATCTTTCTCGAAGGCTTGGATCTCTTCGTAAGTGGGCGGGAGGCCGGTGAGGTCCAGACTGGCGCGGCGGATGAGATCCCGCTTCGAAGCGGGCCGAACGGGCTGGAGCCCTTCCTTTTCGAGACGAGCGTGAACGAATCGGTCGATCGACGTCTGACCCCATTTGGAGGCGGGGACGGCGGGTTCTTTCAAGGGCTGGATGGACCAGAACTGGCGGGCTTCGGGACGGATGACGTACTTGCCGCTCGCCGATTTGGCTTCGTTTTGGACCACGGCGGTTTTCGGCCAGACGGCTCCGGCCTTGACCCAGGATTCCAGATCCTTGATCTCCGCGTCCTTGAGCTTGGCGCCCATGGGCATTTTGTAGGACGGGTCGGCGTGTCGGACGGCGATCAGCAGCGGGCTTTTGTCGAGGTCGGCGCGGTTGATCGACGAGCCGCGTTTGCCGCCTTTGGCAACGGCTTCCGCGCTATCGAGCCGAAGGCCGCCGAGAGCGGATTCGGTGTGACAACTGAAGCAGTTCTTGGCTAGAAGCGGACGGACTTTCGTCTCGAAGAACTCAGGGGAGTTCGGAGTTTGCGCGAAGACCGCGGAAGCAAACGATAGTACGAGCGGGAGTGTGCAGTGGCGCATGGGATCCTGACGAAATCGCAGAAGAGGCGGGGCTCCGGACAGGGGGCCCGAACATGGCTACACAGCCAACACGTACGACGAGGCTACACCCAGTATAAGTTACTCCGCAAGCGTCGCGGCAACCCGTTTCGGGTCAAAACGTTTTAACGTCTTTTTGTTTTGGTCGTAGAGCCAGAGGGCGGTGGCTCCGAAGTAGAGATCGCCGTGCCCGAGGCCGGAGAACTGTTGGACCACTTTGTCAGTGGTGGGGTTGATGCGGGTGAGGGGAAAGCCGGGGGCGGAGACCCAAATTGAGCCCTCGCCGAAGACGAGAGCGCCATCGGCTTTGGGGATGACAGTTTCGATGGTGACGCCGATTTTGTTCGTTTTGGGGTCGATGCGGAGCACTTTGCCTTCGGCTTTTGAGAGAACCCAGAGAGATCCTTCGGCGAAGGCTTGGGCCACCGGGCCGCCAGCGACCTCAATGCGTTGGGTGACCAAATTGGTTTTGGGATCGATGCGGAGAATGCGGTCGGCGGCGGGACAGGTGACCCAGAGGGAGGCCTCAGCGAAGAGGATGGAATTACAAGCGGAGGGGAGACGAAGTTCGGCTACGACGGCGTTCTGGTCGGGATCGATGCGAGAGAGAGTGGTGCGGTCATCGGAGAGGAGCCAGATGCTATCAGGGTTGGCGGCAAGGGCTAGTTTGGCTTTCCCGATGGTGATGCCGACGGTGGCGGTGGCTTTGCCGGTCTTAGGGTCGAGACGAAGGAGGGTTTGGTCTCCGCAACTGGGAACCCAATAGGACTTGAAGGCGTTGACGATTCCGCCGCAGGGGATTTTAATGCCAACCCAAGCTTCACCGAGTTTGTTGGTTTTGGTGTCGAGGCGGGCGATGGAGTTTTCCGAACCGAGCGGGAAGTAGGCCATATCGGCGAAGAAAGCGGCGTTGGGCGCAGCGGGAAGGACGATGTCCGCTTCCGACTTCAGGTTGGCGAACGGGATTTGAACACCGGGAGTCTTGATGCCGCCCGCCGCGGGAGTCGGCGGCGGGGGACCCTTTTTCGCGTGGAGAACGCTGAGGGCGAGGCAGACGAGAAGAACGACGGTTTTCATGGGTTTCTAGAATTCGTAGCGCAGAGCGAATTGGATGACGCGAGGGCCACCGTTGGTGGAAGTGATTTGCCCGAAGTTTCCGGGATTGGCGAGCGACCGGGCCGGATCTCCAAAGTTTACGTTATTGAAAGCGTTGAACGCTTCGGCACGGACCTGGATGCGGTGTCCTTCGAAGGGCATTTGAAAATACTTACCGAGGGACATGTCGGTATTGAGCAGGGGAGCGCCGCGAAGGGAGTTGCGATTGCCGACGCGGCCGGGGTAGGAGCCGATGAAGGAGCTGGCGGCGTTGGTGTTGCGAAAAATGCTGGGGTTGCCGTTTTGGTCGAAACCGATCCCGTTCTCCGGGAAGGTGGCGCCGGGGCGAACGATGGCGATGGCGCTGGAGAGATAGTTGGTGGGATAGACGCCACCGTTAGAGATCGTCAGCGGCAGTCCGGTCCGGTAGCGGGTGAGGGCGGTGATCTGCCAGCCGCCGACGAACTGGTTGACCCAGCCGGGGGCGGAGTTCAGGAACGATTTACCTTTACCGAAGGGGAGTTCGACGACGGTGTTGGCGGTGATGTTGTGGCGAATGTCGAAGTCGGAGGAGCCGTAGGAGGCTTTGGGGTTGAAGCTGTTCTGAATGACGGCACCGCCGTTCCCGGCTCCGGACTCGGCGACGGAGAGGATATCCAGAGAGTGGGAGAGGGTGTAGTTGAAATCGAAGCCCCAGCCGTTCGAGACCGGGCGGCGAAGGACGAGTTGGCCGCCATGGTAGCTGGCGTTGGCGTTGTTGACCCAGGCGCGCATGCCAGCGTTCTGGAGCGGGAAGAACGTATTGCACCCGGTGACGGAGATGCAGGAACCGTTCGGGAGACGTTCGCGGTCCATATCATTGAGGGCGTCGAGATCGGAGCCGGCGTAGGTGCCGTAGGTGGTGAAGAAGTAGTTGGCGGTGGCGGAGCCAGGGAAGGTGCGATTGGCGGCACCCGGGAACATATTTTCAATGAACGGAACGGTAGGCAGAAGGCTGGGATTGGCGCGGACCTGAGCCGGGGTGAGGCCGGATTCGAAGCGGTCTCGCAGGGTGCCGGCGGCTTGGGCCCACGTAGTGTTGGATCGCTGATCCTTGAACTCGGTGAGGGCTTGGAAGAAATCCTGTTGGACGAGGCCTTTGCGGGAAAGGCGGCCGATATAGCCAACTTCGACCATGAGCTTGCCGGGAAGGTTGCGGGCGTAGGTCATGTTAAGGAGAACGGAGTAGGGGGCGACGAGGTCGGAGGCGACACCGGTGTTGGAGCCGAAGCCGCCGACGAGGGTGGGCGGGGTGAAGGGGAACGAGGCGGGCGGGGCGGGGGGCAGCGCGGGCAGGCCGGCACCGGCGTAGCGGAACGAGTCAGAGAAGTTTGTATTCCGGAGTTGGGTGACGGAGCTGGCGAGGCCGGGAGAGCCGGATTGATCGAAGTTGACGATCATGTCCGAGCCGTAGCGGTCATAGAGGACGGAGGCACCGGCGCGGATGACACTTCCCTTCCCGAAGAGTTTGCCGGCGGTGCCCATAAATTCGGGGGCCCAGGCGACGTTGACGCGGGGGGCAAAGTTGTTGTTATCGCGCCCGAACCAGCCGGGGCCGTTGTTGCCGGGGCCGCCGGGGGCGTAGGTGATTTTGGCGTTGGGAAGGGCGTGGCCGGGGATGCCGAGGGCGGAGCCGCCGACGCGTTCGCCGAAGTAGGTTTCGAGAGGAACGGTCGGGACGACTTGGACGCCGTTGACTTCCCAGGGAGGCGTCGTGTTGGAGTAGCGGAGGCCGTAGGTGAGGGTCAGATCGCGGCGCACTTTCCACGTATCCTGGGCGTAAAAATCGTATTCCCGGGCGGCGAAACCGCGGCTGATGGGCAGGCCCAGCGGGACGGCTTTGCCATCGATGCCGAAGTTATAAGTGCCACTGAACTGGTTGACGACGCCATAGAGATTACCGAAGGCGTTTGTAACTTGGAGCGCCTCGGAAACGGCGAGCGCAGAGGTGCCGGAGCGCTGGCGGATATAAGCATTGACGGAGTCGGTAAGGTCCGCGCCCAAACCACGGAGGGTATTGCGACTAAAAGAGTAACTCGCAAACGAGTTGGCGAAAGAGGTGCGGTCGTTTTGAATGACGCGGAAGTTGATGCCGTATTGGACGGAGTGTTTGCCCTTGGTCCACGTGGTGTCGTTGACAAAGTTAGAGGTAGGGATGAAGCGGCCGAAACCGCGGGTGAAGTTCTCGAGATTCGAGAGGCCGCCGAAAGCGAGGGAGGGGTTGCCGTTGCCGGACTGGGCGATGCCGAGACGGGTGTAGCCGTAGGTGAAAACGTTGACGAGGTTGGAAGAGAGGACGGCGGTGTAGCGGGCGGAGAGGCCTTTGGAGTTATCGAGATTTTTGGCGGCGGCGTCCTGCCCGGGGAACTGAGCGAGAACTTGGTCGCGCGAGTTGTCGGCGAGGGTGCCGCGGAGCATCAGAGTGTGGCGCGCCTCTTTATCGAGGTTAAAGTCCATTTTGGCAACGTAAGCGCGATCGTTGCGGGTGAGGGGAGCGTTGAAGCGGAAGCCGGAGAAGTTCAGGCCGCGGTCACCGCCGGCCTGGGGATCGTTACCGACGGGGTAGGCCTTGAGAAGGGTCAACATGGCGGGAGAGATGCCGAGGCCGGAGGGGTCGACGAGCCGGGCTTCGGCGGGGGTAAGAGACTGAATTCCGCCCGTGTTCGTGCGGAATTGGACGATGCCTTGCTTGTAGGTTTCGGTGGGGACGGTGCGGAGTTGGGCGGAGGCGGAGCGGTCTTTGCGGTCTTCCCAGTTCAGGAAGAAGAAGGCGCGGTCGCGGATCACGCGGCCGCCGAAGGAGGCCCCGTACTGGTTACGGATGAGATTTTCGCGTTTGAGGCCGGCGCGGTTAGAGAACCAGTCGTTGGCGGCGGTGGACTTATTCCGATGGAACTCGTAGATGGATCCGTGCCATTGGTTCGAGCCGGACTTAGTAACTAGGGAGACTTGGCCACCGGAGGAGCGGCCTTGGTCAGCGCCTTGACCCGCAATGGTTACGCGGAACTCCTGAACGGAATCGAGCGGGACGGGAAGGGCCGCGAAGAAGCCGCGATCCGTGGCGGAGGTGCCGGCCGATTGATTGTCGTTGACGTCGACGCCGTCGAGGGTGATGTTGTTTTGATCGCGGCGGGCACCGATGACTTCTCCGGTGGAGGTGACCCCGGGCTGGAGGCTGAGGAGTTCAACGACATTGCGCGTTTGAAGGGGGAGTTGGCGAACTTGGACTTCGGTGAAAGCGTTGCCAAGGGTGGCGTTTTGCGTATTGACGACGGTGGATTCGCCCATGACGTTGATGGTCTCGGTGACTTGGCCAACTTCGAGCTGGACGTTGACGGAGAGGGGGACGTTCACCTGGAGGCGAAGCTGTTGGGAGGAGGTGCGGAAGCCGGGCATTTGGGCTTCGAGGGTGTAGAGCCCAGGGGGGATCTGATTGAAGACGTAGTCTCCGGTAGGGGTGGAGATAGTCTTGCGGGGGGTGGCGGTATCGACATTCGTCAGAGAGACGACGGCCCCGGCGACGACTCCGTTTTGGTTGTCGCGGATGACGCCCGACAGGGAGCTTGACTGGGCGAATAGGGGCAGGCTGAGCGCCAGAGCCAATAAAAGACGGTACATGACGGAATCTCCAGGATCGAAAAGATTGGACTCCGTCGTGGGAGCGGCGCCAGCGTTGGCGAATTAGACTCTAGGTTAAAAAACGGTTAGTGCCGTGTCAAATAAGAATCGTCTATCGGGCCTATTGGCTCATGCCACGGGCGTCGATTTTCCAGACGGCTTCCACCTGTTCTCCGCGGGTGACGAAGATCCGGTCGTAGAGGTTGACGGTGGGGTCGCAGTGGGGGACGACGAGTTCGAGACGGTCGCCGAGATGGATGGCGCTGGTGGCTTGGCGAATGTCGAGGGTGCCGTGTTCGTCGCCGGAGAAGGTATAGCCAATGCCTTCGATGCCTCGGATGGCGGGGCCGAAGGGACGGTCGGTGGCGAGGGCTTTGATGCCGGCGTCGAGGATGGCGGAGTGGGAATTGGGATGGGAGTTGACGGTGGCCAGAACGGTGAGGGAGTTGGCGAAATCGTCGTAGACAGGACCGGAGGTGCCGCCGATGCGGTTGTAATCGAGGTCCATGAAGAGGTAGGAGCCGGGTTGGAGTTCGGTGATGCCATCAATATCGGAGTCGATGTTGTAGGTGCCGGTGGAGGCTCCGGAGAGCCAGGGGCAGGGGATGCCTTTGGCCTCGAGGGCGCGACGGGTGGCGACGGCGGGGAGCATGGCTTCGTGGTTGGTGGCGATGCGGGCGTCCAAGCCGACGACGTGGGAGGCGTGGCCGGCATAGGCTTGGATGCCCTTGAGTGCGAGGTGGGGAAGTTGGGCGATGTGTTCGGCCAGGGCGACGGCGGGGGCTCCGGCGGCGACGCCGGTTCGGTAGGAGACGTTGAGATCGAGGGCTACGGAGAGGGTGAGTTTAGCGGCATGGGCGGCGTCGTTGAGGTCGGTCGCGTTCTGAGCGTCTTCGACGACGAGGATGAGATCGGGAATGAGAGCGGCGAGTTTGACGGCGCGTTGGATGCGATAGCGGCCGACCATGGCGGTGGTGACGAGAATGCTTTCAACGCCGTGGGCGGCGAAGACCTCGGCTTCGCTGATTTTGGCCGCGCAGGCTCCCACGGCTCCGGCCTGGATGCAACGCCGGGCGATTTCTGAGCATTTGTGGGATTTTCCATGGGGGCGGAGAGCGCGGCCCTTGGCTTGGGCGAAGGCGGCCATCTTAGTGATGTTGGCCGTCAGACCGTCGAGATCGACGCAGAGGGCGGGGGTGGGCAGGTCGTCTTTGGCGAGTTTGCCTTGGACATCACCGGAAGCGAGCATGCGTTCGACTTCGGCCCAAGGACGAGTAAGGGGGCGGGACATTCCGGCATGATAGCGCACGCGATATCCTAGTGCG
>JANODS010001693.1:0-3789 GCA_031412835.1 Acidobacteriota bacterium
CTCCTTGTTCACCACCCGAACTTCCAACTCACCGCCAACTCGCGTCGCATGCGCCACCCGCAATAAATAGGGCACCTCCACCCCATCCCGCACCACCCGCAAATCCCCCAGCGCCCCCGCCGAGCCCGCATAAGCGTCCCGGTCCAAAGTCACCCTCGTCACCGCCCCCGCCACCTCCACCTTCTGTCGATACAACCATCGCTCGGGCAAAAATGCCGCCCCCAGCAACCCCACTCCGAAAATCGCCAAACTAAGCTTCTTCATCATGTTTCAGTAACTCAAGCAGCCGATGCCGATACCGCGAATAAAGGAACGAACCCGAAAGCAACAACGCCCCTAAAACCACAAACGCCAAAATCCTATAAAACCGATCCAACTGCCAAATATCGTACAAATACAACTTCACCACCACCAACGCGAACAACCCCAAACCCAGCACCCGATGCAACCGGAAGTTCTTCGCCATCCCCTGCGCCACCAACACCAATCCATACAGCGCCATCAACAGCGAACTCGCAAACGCCATCTTGCTATCCCCCGCTCCAATCCAAGCGAACGCTTCCAAATGCAACCCCGCAAGCAGAGTAACGTGCGCCGCCACCAACGGCACGCCCGCCGCCGTCCGCGGCACAAACCCCACTTTACTCGTCCAATAAGCGTTCGCCGCCAGCCCCAACGCCACCACCACAAACGGAACAAACCGCGCATTCATCACCGGCGAATATTCCAGCCCCCACGCCCGCCCCGCGTCATTCCCAAACACCATCCCCACCGCCAAAACACCCACGATCCACGACGCCGTCAACGCCCACCGGCTCGCCAACCGCATAGCCAGGAAAGCCAGCACCCCACACTCCACCGCCCACGCCAGCGTAATGCTATACCCGCTCAACTGAATCGGAATCGCCAACGTCACAAACCCCAACGCCCAGCCCGCGCTCACCAGCATCATCTCCGGCGGTGCCTCGCTCCCCTTCAAATACAGCGCCACCCCTAAAAACGAAGCCGCCACCACCAGCGCCAACAGTCCCATATAGCCCGCATGTTCCTGGTTGAACCACGCATAACAAGCGCCATAAAAGAACACCGCATTTACAGCCATCGTCGAATAGGTGCCCATCGTCCGCCGCTCGGTCGGCAGCAACATCGTCACACCCAAGTAGCTCACGTACCCACCCGCTAAACCGGCAAAAAGCGACCCATGCGAAGCCCACACCGGGCTCCATTCCACAAATCCCAACACCCAGCCCAGCACCGATGCCAACAGCAACCGATCATCCCGCTCCCGCCAAGCCAGCCCCATCCCCACCAAACTCACCGCCTCCGCCCATGTCCAATACATCGGCGACGAATACACCGAACACAGCCAGCCCACCCCAAACATCGCCACCGCCGGTGCCACCATCCGAATCACCAAAACCGGCGACAACGCAAACACCACAAACTGCCCCACCGCGAACCCCGCAAACCAAGGCGACATCTCGCCCCGCCGATCCAAGAACCACGCCCCAAAAAGCATCGCCGTTGAAACCGCCGCCATCACCTCCACCGACACCCAACTCTTCCGCCGCGCCAGCGTCAGCGCCACTCCATTCAACACCAACAGATACGACCCTAAGAACACGTCATTCGCCGCCCCCGACGAAGCCAAAAACGGCGACAAATACCCCCCAAACAAGGCCAAAATCGCAATCGTCCGCGCGTCATACCGCAGCGCCAGCGCCCCGCCCAAAGCCGTCGTCACCACCGCCCCCCCAAACGCCATCGCCTGCGGAATCAAATGGTAAAGCTGATACGCCGCATAAAACGAGAAGTAGAGGATGCAAATCCCCAGCGCCGTAATTCCCTGCGCGAAAGTCTGATGCTTCCGGTGCCAAAGCTTATCGCCCGCCACCAGCGCCACCAGCGCCGCCAGCAACCCACAAAGCACCCGCCCCGTCGGCCCAATCATCTCGTTGTCCACCGCGTAAAGAAACGCGAAGGCCACCCCCAAAATCATCGTAATCGCCCCAATGCGATTCGCCCACACTAACCCCGCATTGGTCTCCACCCGATCCGCCGTCGAAACCGTCTCCGCCACAAACACCGGCTCCGGAACAAAAACCGGAGGCGGAGCCACCACCGGCGGAGGGACAACCACGGAGGCCATCCCCAGCCTCCCCTCCACCCAGGCGAGCCGCCGCTCCAACTCATCCACCCGACCCCGCAGCCATTCCAGTTCTGGTTCCATAAGTCGCCGTCCGCTAGTCTATCGGCTTTCCACCACCATCGCGACAGCCAGCCATCTAACGAAACTTCTCCACCAACACCAAATCACTGCTGTCCACCTGCGTATGCACTCAGCACTTCCCCATCCCCGCTCCCATCCATCAAACACCGAAATAACTTCAGCTCCGCCACATCCGAACCAATACATGAGGACGATCCCCACCCTCGTCCCACGTGGAAGCAATCCGGTTCCCGTCCGAAAAAACCGTCACCGTCTGCACATCCTCACTCACAACGCAAACACTCCACCGGATCCACCCGCAGCGCCCGCCGCACCGGCCCCACCGCCGCCAACAAACCAGTAATCCCCAACACGCCCACCACCGTCCCCAAACTCCCCAAGTCCGTCCCGCTCAACCCCGCGACAAAGAACATCGCCAGCGGCCTCGTCACCAGCACCGCCACCACCAACCCAATCCCCATCCCCGCCGCCACCAACCCTCCAAACTCCCGCAAAACCATCCGCGTAATATCCCACGGCGTCGCCCCAATCGCCATCCGAATCCCTATCTCCCGCGTCCGCCGCGTCACAGAATACGCGAGCACCCCATACAACCCAATCACCGCCAGCAACAAACCCAACGCCCCAATGCTCCCCATCAACGCCGCACCCACCTGCGACGGCAAAAACGCAAATCCAATCGCCTGAAACATCGTCTGCACCTCCAACCCCGCCGCCGGCTCCACCCGCCGCAACGCCTGTCGCACCCCCGCCAACATCGCCGCCGGCGGCAAATACGACCGCGTCACCAATTGCACCCTTGTCTGCTCGTCCGTCCGCTGCGCTATCGGTTCGTACATCTGCGCCTTCGGCTCTTCCCCAATCGTATTGTTCTTCGTCCCCTTCACTACCCCCACTATTTGATACGGCACCTTATCCTTCGCCCACTGAAACACCGTTCCCACCGCCTCCCGCTTCCCCAGATACCGCCGTACGAACTCCTCATTCACAATCACCACCCGCGTACCGCCCGTGTCCTGCTCCCCAAAATCCCGCCCCCGAACCATCGGGATCTCCATCACTGCAAAAAACCCGGGTGTCACCGCGTTCCAGTTGAACTGGCTCCGGACCTTCTCCCCCGTCTCTACCATCGTCAACTCCGTCCCATAGTTCGACGCGTCCGTAAAGGGAATAATCCGCGCCGCAGCAGCCCCCGTCACCCCTGCAATCGCCCGTAGCTCCCCCAACGCCCGGTCAATATAAACATTCACCGCTTGGCTCTTTTCATACGCCGCCGGCGGTAGATTCACCTCGGCCCGCACCGTCTGCTTCACGTCAAAACCCACCCCCACCTCACTCGCCATCACTAGGTTCTTCAAAAACAGCGCCGCCGTCGTCAGCACCACAAACGAAACCGCAATCTGTGCCACCACCAGCGTCCGTCGCAGTCGCAACTTCCTCTCCCGATGCATCCCCGCCGTCAAAGACTCCCTTACACTCTGCAAAGCCGGCAGCAACCCGCTAGCCAGCGTCGCCACCACAGCCAACACCGCCGCATAAGTAGCCACCCGCCAATCCGG
>JANODS010001694.1:0-1600 GCA_031412835.1 Acidobacteriota bacterium
GGCTCGTCATCGTCGTCATCCTCTACGCCGCCGTCCGCATGCTCCGCTCCGCCTATACTAAAGATCACCCCGAATGAAAATCACCGGCATCCGCGCTTATCAAGTCGATCTCCCCCTCCACGAAGGCACCTATAAATGGTCCGGCGGCAACTCCGTCGACGTCTTCGATTCCACCGTCGTCGTCGTCGATACCGACGCCGGCCTCTCCGGCTACGGCGAAGTCTGCCCCCTCGGCTCCGCCTATCTCGCCGCCTATGCCAACGGTGCCCGCACCGGCCTCAAAGAACTCGCCCCCGGCCTCCTCGGCGCCGACCCCACCCAACTCGGCGTCCTCAACCGCCGCATGGACCAACTCATGCGCGGCCACCCCTACGTCAAATCCGCGATCGACATGGCGTGCTGGGACATCCTCGGCAAAGCCTCCGGCCAATCCGTCGCCACCCTCCTCGGCGGCACCTACGGCCCGGACTTCCCCCTCTATCGCGCCATCTCCCAGGACGCCCCCGACCGCATGGCCGCCAGCGTCGCCGGCTACCGCGCCGAAGGCTACACCAAGTTCCAGCTCAAGGTCGGCGGCAACCCCGACGTCGACATCGAACGGATCCGCGCCGTCGCCGCCCAAATGCAGCGGGGCGACGTCCTCGTCGCCGACGCCAACACCGGCTGGCGCCAACACGAAGCCGTCCGGATCGCCCACGCCGTCCGCGACGTCGACGTCTATATCGAACAGCCCTGCCTGTCCTATGAAGAGTGCCTCGCCGTCCGCCGCCACACCGACCGCCCCTTCATCCTCGACGAAGTCATCGACGATCTCAGTGCCGTCCTCCGCGGCGTCAGCGACCAAGCCATGGACGTCATCAATCTCAAGATCTCGAAGGTCGGCGGGCTGACGAAAGCGCGCCAAATCCGCGACCTCTGCGTCTCCCTCGGCATCGCCATGACCATTGAAGACACCTGGGGCGGCGACATCATCACCGCCGCCATCGCCCACCTCGCCCACAGCACCCCCCCGGAGTTCCTCTTCACCGCGACGGACTTCAACAGCTACGTCACCGTCAGCAACGCCGAAGGCGCCCCCCAACGCCGACACGGCCGCCTCGCCGCCTCCACCCAACCCGGCCTCGGAGTCACCCCTCGCTGGGAAGTCCTAGGTCAGCCCGTACTCGCTGTCTCGTAAAGATCCACCGCCCCAAGCCCAAGAGCAGCAAGAATCCCCCCAGAATCTTCGCCTCAAACAACCACACGCTGCCGACGTCCTCCGTCGGCAGCGCCGTAAACACGAGCGCAATCAGCGTCACCGCAATCCCGCACACCGGAGCCGCCCGCAATCCCGCCTTCCAAGCGCTCAGGAAAATGTACAGGAACGGAGTAAAGCTCCCCAGCACCATCATCGATACCAGCTCCTGGTAAGCCGCCCGCATCGTATCCCCCAACTGCATCACTAGCAGCAACGTCGTCCCTACCCCCGCCAGCGCCACCATCGATACATGCGGAGTCCGCCAACGAGGATGCACCTCAGCGAACACCGGCGGCAACAGCCCATCCTTCGCCGCCGCGTACGACAGCCGCGCCGTCGCCGAAACCAACCCCCCAAACTGCC
>JANODS010001695.1:0-2034 GCA_031412835.1 Acidobacteriota bacterium
GATGCTCCCCCCAACCGCCGTCCGCCCCCTGCGCCCGTAATAGATAATCCTTCGCCCCGGCCTTACCCGGATCGGCCATCAACTGCGCCGCCGCCTCTACCACGCTCCCCGGCCGCAACGCCGCCAGCCAAGCATCGGTCAACCCCGTCTCCATCCCACAAGCCCGCAGAACCTGCCGCGCGTAGTAGGTCGCCAAAGCCGTCCCATACGTCGCCGGAGACCCCCCATCCACCGTCCAAGCCCCATCCGCCCCCCGGTCCTTGGCGATCACGCCCGCCGCCGCGCACACCGGCCCTTTCCGCCCCGATGCCAACAGCGCCGCCCCAAACTGAATCCGCGCCAACTTCTTATCGCTCACCGCCGGATCGCCCCGGTTGGAATCCCAAAGCTCCGGCGTCCCCAGCCAAACCGTCGTCTCCCGCAGCGCCGCACTCGTCGGAGCCACCCCCGCCAGATACAACGCCCGCGCCCCGTCCCCGTTGTTATGGCACGAAAAGCACCCGTTCTCCGCCCGCCAACGAGGCACCTCGGCGCTCAAATACGCAACCGCCCTCTCCACCGGAGACAGCACCGCCGCCATTAGAAGAAGTGCGAACATCACTGTTACAGTAGCAGTACGGATGCCCCGGCCCATTCCGGTACTCCTCGACCGAAAAATCCGCGAGTGGCATCCTTCCCGCTAAAAAGACAATAATGAGCGTAGAGCGACCAATGACGTTAGCCTCCGGCCTAGCCATCCCCGAAGAAAGATTGGCCGAAATCTGCCAACGTTACGGAGTTCGCGAACTAGCTATCTTTGGTTCCGCCGCTCGCCAAGATTGGGGAAAGCATTCAGACGTCGATGTGATGGTGGAGTTCTGGCCGGATCGCCATCCAGGCCTCGCTTACTTTACCCTTGAAACGGAGCTAGGTCAGTTGTTCGAGCGGCGCGTCGACCTAGCCACCAAGAAGTGGATCCTACCGCAATGGCAACAGCGCATCCTTCCCGAGGCCCTTGTTGTCTACTCTGCGTGATAGCGACCGCTTGGCCCATATCGTTGCCGCCGCTGAGCGCATAGTATCGTACCTGAACGGGGTATCATTCGACCACTTTTGCCTAACACCAATTTTGCAGGATGCCGTACTCCGTCAACTCATGATTGTCGGCGAGGCCGCCTCCAGGTTGACGATTGAGCAAAAGAGACTCACTCCTGAAGTTCCGTGGTCCGCCATCATCGGATTCCGGCACCGAAGCACGCATCAAGCCCAGTCTTCCAGCTTCAGGCCTCACCGAATAGTGTTCACGGCGGCACCTGCCAAGCCCCCGAAACCTTCCACGGCGCCGTCACCGCCGTCAACGTCTGCAGCGCCAGCCAAACCGCCTTCGGCCCGGTGAACCCCGGCTTAAACGTCATGTTCAAGTTCAACGTCAACCTTGCCCCGCTCCGCACCACGCTCGATCCCTGCGCGTTCACCCTGCACTGACTATTCTCAATACTCCCCGTCCCCGGCACTGCCATCGCCGTCGCCTTACTGCCGTCGCCGTCATCCGGCACCAACAGTAACAAATTCCCCGGAGCAAAGTAAGCTAAATAACAAGCCCCCGCCCCGTTCAGCGCCGTATTCATGATCGCCCAAGCCGTCTGAATATTCGTCGAGCTCGTCTGGTCTTCGTAAGTAAACGTAATCGTACTCCCCGCCGCGCTCCCCGCCGCCGGAGTCATGCTAATCGCATTCGGGTAAGTCACCGCCGCCCCCGGCACCGAATGGAACCCCATCGTCGCCCACCCCGAATTCCCGGCCCCCTGGTCCCGCGCCGCCAAGTAAATCACCTGATTCCCCGCAAACGCCGCCCTAAACGAAATATTCAACGTCAAGGTCAACAGATTCCCACTCCCCACCGCCGAAGAACCCGTCCCGTTGATCTGGCACTGCCCATTGCTGACGTTTCCCCCCGAGCCCAACACCAACGGAGCCGACAGCCCCGAGTCCCCCCCCGCGGCAGTGTCTAAGTATAAATCCCCCGCCGGCCCCGTGGAAGGGAGGTGACAGGCG
>JANODS010001696.1:0-12746 GCA_031412835.1 Acidobacteriota bacterium
CGGCCCACACGGTGTTGGGCACGGACCCGCTGGACCGCGCGTTTACGGGGGAGCGCTCTTATCTGACCATCGGTCATCACAACAAAATCCGCGAGCACTATACGATCTCTCGCGGCACCAAACCTGAATCGGTCACCACCATCGGCGATCACAACTACATCATGACGTCCGGCCATATCGCGCATAATTCCACCATCGGCAACCACTGCACCATCGCCAGTTGTGCGCTGGTCGCCGGTTACGTGACGATGGAAGACCAAGTGTTTCTTTCGGGTGGCGTGGTGGTTCATCAGTTCTCGAGGATCGGCCGTCTGGCGATGATCGGCGGGAACACCCGCGTCAACCTCGACGCTCCGCCGTTCTTTCTCTACACCGATTTCAACATCACGCCTTGCGGCCTGAATGTCGTCGGGCTTCGCCGTGCCGGGTTCAAGGCTTCCGATATCGCCCCGCTTAAGATGGCCTACAAGCTGCTGTATCGTAGCCATCTGAAGCAAGCCGACGCGCTCGCTCGGATCGAAGCCGAACTCCCCAGCCCGCTGACCGTTCACTTGGTCGAGTTCGTCCGCGGGTCCCAGCGCGGCATTGCGAGAGAGAGCGGCGACGGTGTTATAGTTTCGTAAGTTGATTCGCATTTTCATTCCGTTCTTTTTGTGTGGTTGTGCGGTGGCGCAAGAAATTTCGCTGCCTGAAGCTGTTAAACAGGCGACGGCGAAATACCCGTCCGTTCAGATCTCGCTGGACCAAGTCTCGGAGGCTGCGGCAGGCATAAATATTGCTCGGCTCGCCTACCTTCCGCGCGCCGAAATGCTCGGCCAAGTCAATCGCGCGACGGCCAATAACGTCTTCGGGATGTTGCTGCCGCAGACGGTCGTATCCCCGATCAGCGGCCCGCTGCTGCCCACCGGCGCTGGCTTCGGCAACGTTTGGGGCTCCGCCGTCGGGCTGATGATCAACTGGGAGCCGTTTGATTTCGGCCGCCGCCAAGCGGAGGTTTCGAGCGCCGCGTCGTCCAAACTTCGAGCCGACGCGGGCGTCGCTCGCACCCAACTCGAAGTGGCTACGGCGACCGCGGATGCCTACCTTACGGCCCTCGCCGCGCAGCAGACCGTGCTGTCGGCACAAGCCGCGGTGACTCGGTCGCAGGAGCTGGTGAGGCTGACGGAGGCGCTCGTCAGATCGGAGCTCCGCCCCGGGGCCGACCTTTCTCGCATCCAGTCCGAAGTGCTGTTGGCGGAAGCGCAGGTGGTCCGCGCGGAACAGTCCGCGTCCACGGCCCGCGCCTCCCTCGCCCAGTTCACCGGCCCCGCGACACCGAAGAACACGTTCACTTCCCTGCCCCCTGTCGAAGCGCCCACTGGCATCGCCGCCACGCATCCGCACCTCCGCGAACAGCAAGCGGCGATCGACGAAATCAAGTCGCGCCAAGCCATCATCGATAAAAGCTGGTACCCCCGGCTCAACACCCAAGCCAACGTCTTCGGCCGCGGCTCCGGAACCAACCTCAATGGGCCCTACCCCGGCGGTGCCAACGGGCTGGGTCCGACGGTGGGCAACTGGGCCATCGGGGCCACCGTTACGTTTCCGCTGCTCGAGTACAAAACGCTCCGCGCCCGCCGTCAATTGGAAGACCAGCGAGTTGGCCGCGAATCGTCCCGCATGGCGCTGCTGGAACGGGAACTCGCCGCAGCTTTGGACCGGGCGCGGATCGCCGTTGCCGGGGCTCGCAGCCTGGCTCGCATCACGCCCCAACAGGTCGCACTGTTGAAACTGACCCTGGAGCAAATCACGGCCCGCTATCGCGCCGGGCTCGCCAATCTGACTGAGGTCACGGATTCGCAACGCTTGTTGACGCAAGCTGAAATCGACCACTCGCTTGCGATCCTCAACGTCTGGCGCACGGAACTCGCCCTTGCCGCCACGCAGGGTGATCTGACGCCGTTCCTGAGCAAGGTGCCTTAAGCCATGCGCCTCGTCATAGCCGCCCTTCGCCGACCGGTCACGATTCTCGTTGCGGTCTTGGCGATTCTGCTGTCAGCCTATCTCGCCAGCCGCCGTATCGCGGTCGATATTTTCCCTGAAATCGGCCAGCCCGCCATCTTCGTTGCGCAACCCTACGGCGGTATGGACCCTTCGCAAATGGAGGGCTATCTCACTTATTACTACGAGTATCACTTCCTGTATATCGCCGGGATCGAGCACGTGGAATCGAAAAACATTCAGGGCGCTTCGTTGATGAAGCTCTACTTCCACCCTGGCACGGACATGGCCCAAGCGATGGCGCAGGTGATCGGTTACGTCACCCGCTCCCGGGCCTTCATGCCGCCCGGAGTGGTCGGGCCGTTCATTACGCGCTTCGATGGCGGCAGTGTGCCCGTTGGACAGTTGATCTTTTCCAGCCCGACTCGCCCGCCAAACGAGATGCAGGACATCGCGCTGAATCGAGTCCGTCCGCTGTTCGCCACGCTGCCCGGCGTATCGGCCCCGCCGCCTTTTGGCGGCAACCAGCGCACCATCGTCGTTCGCCTGAACCCGGACAAACTCCGCAGCTATCGCATCTCACCGGAAGAAGCCATTGCCGCCGTCAATAAGGCTTCGTCGGTACAACCCGCCGGCAACATCCGTATCGGAGATCTCAACAATTTCGCGACCTCGAACGCCGCCCTGGGCGCGAACCTTTCCGAGCTGATGGATGCTCCCGTCCGCCCCGGCGAAAACCCGCCGGTCTTTCTGCGCGATATCGGCACGGTGGAAAACGGCACCGACATCCTAACCGCCTACGCCCATGTCAACGGTAAGCGCACCGTATACATGCAAATCACCAAGCGCAGCGACGCTTCGACGCTGGACGTCATCGAGCGCGTCCGGGCCGCGATCCCCGCGTTTAAGGCGGTTTGCCCGGAAGATGTCGACGTTCGCGTGGAGTTTGATCAGTCGGTTGTCGTCACGCAGGCGCTGCGTACACTCGCGAATGAAGCGGCGCTGGGGGCCTTGCTCACGGGGCTAATGGTGTTGATTTTCCTCCGCGATTGGCGCAGCGCGCTCATCGTGGTCACTACGATTCCCGTCGCTCTGCTGTCGGCCGTCGTCGGCTTGTGGGCGCTCGGCCAGACCATCAACATCATGACGCTCGGGGGGCTAGCGCTGGCCGTCGGCGTCCTGGTGGATGAAGCGACGGTCGAAATCGAGAACATCCACGCCCATATGGCGACCGGCTTGTCGCGCGTGCAGAGCGTCATCGACGCTTGTCGCAAAACGGCAACGGCGCGGCTGCTTTCGATGTTGACGATCCTGGCCGTGTTCGCTCCGGCCCTGTTCATGACGGGCGTTGGCCGCCAACTCTTTGTGCCGCTCTCGCTCGCGGTCGCCTTGGCGATGTTCGCGAGTTATGTTCTGTCTAGCACGCTCGTCCCCATCTTGGCAACCCGGTTCGTCAAACCGCGCGGCCAAGCGCCAGCGAATGTGCTATATAGCACTTATCTGGCTGGGATGTTGCAGCTTCGTTGGCCGCTGACGGGTCTGTATCTGGTGGCCACCGCGGCGCTGCTCTGGTTCCTGGTCCCGACGCTGGGCACCGAGCTCTTCCCCTCGGCTGACGCTGGCCAGTTCAAGCTGCGCCTGCGCGCGCCGACGGGCACGCGGATTGAACGCACCGAAGAGCTCGCTTTACACGCGCTGAAGCTGATCCAACGCGAGGTTCCGGTGGAGATCAGCTCCGCGTTCATTGGGGTTCAGCCGGCGAGCTATCCCATCAATACGATTTTCCTTTGGACTTCGGGCCCGCACGAAGCCGTTTTCCAGGTCGCTCTGAAGCCGGACGCCGCCTTGCGCGGGGAACCGTTGCGCGAGCGGCTGCGAGCCGTTTTTGCGAGCGAGCTTCCGCAAATGCGGATGTCGTTCGAAGCGGGGGACATCGTCAGCGACGTGATGTCGTTCGGCTCGCCGACGCCCATTGAGGTCGCTGTTCAGGGGCCGGCGCTGCCTGCCAATCGCGCCCATGCCGAGAAGGTGCTGGCCGAACTGCAAAAGCTTTCGTTCCTTCGTGATCTACAGTTCGCGCAACCGCTGGACTACCCAACGATCGACGTCCAGATCGACCGGGAACGGGCCGGCCAGTACGGCCTGACAATGGCAAACGTCGCTCGGTCGCTGGTTGCGGCAACGTCGTCGTCACGCTTCGTCGACCCGAACTATTGGCGCGACCCCGCATCCGGCAACGCCTTCCAGATCCAAGTGGAAATTCCGCAGCACCGGATGGCGTCGATTGCGGATCTCGCCGACCTGCCCGTGATGCAGAACCGGGAGGCGCGGCCCTCGCTCGGGGACGTTGCCACGATCAAGCCGGGGAAGACTTTCGGCCTGGTCGAGCGATACAACATGCAGCGAGTTGTCTCGATCACGGCCAATCTGCACGACATGCCCCTCGGCCTGGCGGAGCAACAAATCAACGCGGCGATTTTGAAAGCTGGTGCCCCGGCTCGCGGCGTCACGGTGAATGTTCGCGGTCAGGTGCCGGCGTTGAAGACGACGCTGGACGGTCTTCGGCTCGGTCTCGTGATCGCGATCGCCGCCATCTTCTTGCTGCTCACGGCAAACTTCCAAAGCGTCCGGCTAGCGCTGGTCGTCCTCTCCACGGTCCCGGCCGTTCTCTGCGGCGTCGTGCTGGTGCTCAAGTTTTCCGGCACGACGCTGAACATTCAGAGCTTCATGGGTACCATCATGGCCACGGGGATCGCGATCGCGAACTCCATTCTGCTGGTGACTTTTGCCGAGCAGGGAGGCGGGATTGCCGCCGCGGCGAGTGCCCGTCTCCGGGCCATTCTTATGACCGCTTTTGCAATGCTCGCGGGCATGGCCCCGATTGCTCTGGGTGCCGCCCAAACCGCGCCGCTCGGCCGTGCCGTCATTGGCGGTCTTGTGTTGGCGACCATCGCCACATTGACCATCGTTCCGCTTTTCTACGCCATCCTTCAACCTAACCCCGGCCGCGGTGCCTCTCTCTTGCCCCATGATTTCGAAACCCGCTAGTTTACTTTTCCTCGTCGTCTCCGCCGCTCTTGCCCAGGAGACGGTGGCGGTCGTCGTCCAGCAACTCGACCGCAAGCTGCGCCTGCCCGCCGAGATTCTGCCGTACCAGGCGGTGGACTTGCACGCCCGTGTACCGGGCTTCGTCGAAAGGGTGGAGGTTGATCGCGGCAGCGTCGTCAAGAAAGGGCAACTGCTGCTGGAACTCGTGGCTCCCGAGATGAAAGCGCAGCTTGCGGAAGTGGAAGCGAAGGCACAAGCCATCGAAAGCCAGCGGGCCGAAGCGGAAGCCAAGCTGGCCAGCGCCGAAGCGGTGCTGGAGCGGTTGCAGCGGGCGGCGACGACGGCTGGGGCGGTGGCGGGCATTGAAGTGATCCAGGCTCAGAAATCGACCGACGGGCTGCGGTCGCAGATCACAAGCATTCAAAGCCAAGCCAGAGCCACGCGGGCTTCGGCCGCTGCCATCACAGAGCTCATCGGGTATTTGAAAGTGACGGCCCCTTTTGACGGAGTGATCACGGCTCGCATGGTTCATCCGGGGGCGTTGGCCACCGGCCCGCTGCTGCGGCTGGAACAGTTGAGCCGACTTCGCGTGGTTGTCGCGCTGCCGGAATCGGAAGTGGCGACAATGGTCCGTGGAGCCAGCGTGGCGTTTACTGCGGCTGGGGGAGTTGCGGGGTCCGGCGTGATTGCTCGGGTCTCGCGCTCGCTCGACCCGAAGACCCGCACGATGCCGGTGGAGCTTGAGGTAGCCAACGCCAATGGGGCGCTGAGCCCCGGCATGTACGCCGAGGCGGTGTGGCCGGCTCGGCGCGCGAAACCGTCCATCCTCGTGCCTCCCACGGCGGTGGTGACGACAACCGAGAAGGTCTTCGTGATCAGGAACGCGGACGGCAAGGCCGAGTATGTTCCAGTGGCCAAGGGCGCTACCGCGGGCGATTTGCTCGAAGTCTTCGGCAATCTTGTCGCTGGAGATAAGATCCTCCGGCGGGCCAGCGATGAGATTCGCCCGGGTAGTCAACTGAAGTAGAGCGGCGCTTCGACGGAGCAGTGGGACCGAATCGAACGTGATGTTGGCCCGACGCCCGATCCCCCCGCCGAAACCGCTGTTGGCTCTCCTCCTGGATGGACGTCAAATTTTTTACTGGGGGCCCATTCTTTGGGGAGTGCGGGAACGATCAGAAGGACAGCGCCTGTCCAGGACGCAACCGACGCTCCGTAACGACATCGACCTGGGAATCACCGAACTCCGTCACCTTCTAGCTCCTGGCACTCACCGCTCGATGAACCTTTAGCAAGAGGTCCACTTCACTCGTTGGCATCCCTACCGCGTTGGCAATATGGTCGGCACGCTCTCCTCGCTGCGCCAATCGAATGATGGCCGTTCGCTTCCCGTGGCTGGGTCCGTTTGCCGAAGGAATAACCGAGTGAAGGGGCTGTTGCACGGCATCGTCGATCTGTTTGAGCTGCCGGCCTACTTCTCCAATCTGCGATTCGAGAACGTTGAACCGCAACTCCGATTCCTCCAACTTGGTCTCTACAAGGGAGAAACGGCTCTTGCACTGATTCTCAACACGTCGTAAGTCGCCTTTTGCCAACACGAAGAGCCAGACACAAAGCGAGAGCACGCAAGAGAGCAACAGGCAGACCAAGAGCGCTTCGGTAGCTTGAATAGTTATCATTTCAGTTCCTCAATCCAGCGAACGGATCCGCTCCGCTCGACTCACAATTTGATGGATGCGTATCCCATAATTCCCCTCAACGACGACCACTTCGCCGCGCGCGATCACGCAATTGTTCACGATCACCTCGACCGGCTCACTCACGTTCCGGTTTAACTCCACGATCGATCCAGTCGTCAGTTTTATGACCTCCTTCAACGGAAGTTGAGCCCGGCCAAATGAAACACTGACCGGCATTTCTACGTCCAGCAGCAGGTCCATTTTGGAATTCGTCGAGAGCGCGCCGTCACGAGCTTTATCTCCGCTCGACTCGGATGCTTTCTCGGCCGGTGCAGCCGAACTCGATTGCGACCGATCCTCCTCGCCGCTCGCCAGTAGCCGCATCAACGGTTCCCCGACGCCGAAATACAGTGTGACCTCAACACCTTCCGGATCTACCGCCCGGATCTCGATGATTTTCCCTTTCGTCGGGACCGTCGTTTCCTCCTCCCCTTTGCCTAGCCCGACCTCCTTTCCGACTTGGCTGCCAACCTCCCTGGCAACCCCCGAAAGAGCTTGGGTCAGGATTTCGACATACGTACTCAAAATGTCCGCGTCGCTGGCTTCGTCAATCCCAGCAGCTCGGAGGGCCGAAGCACCGATGGTTCGCCAGCACAAAGGACCAACCATTACGCGGAATAAAGGATCGGCATGGATCGTCAGCCGCTGTCCCCAAATGTGAAGTTCTTTCTCCTCGGCGGGCCTATCGGAAGACACGGCCTCCTTCGATTTGATCGTCCACGTCTGCCCAAGCATCCCTTCGAGAGTTACGCTGAGTTGCTGTGTGAACTCTTCTGCAAGAAGTTGGTCTGGCGTTGCCATGTCTATTTCCTACCCGTTTCTCAGCAATCTAAAGGCCACCATGCATGGGCCACTTTTTCTCAAGGTAGGAGCGAAGGCGGAGTATTGCTTGGGACTTCAATTGGGACACGCGGGACTCGTGTAATTTGACCACCTTAGCAATCTCTCGCAAAGTGAGTTCTTCGTGGTAATACAGGCTCAATACCGTTCGTTCAACATAGGGCATCCGCTCAATCGCTTCAGCGAGAAGTCGTTCCAATTCGGAGCGCTCCAGCAATCGAGATGGCCAGTTCTCTTCGTTGTCGGAAACAAACCGCAACAAGTCACGTCCTTCGTCTTCGTTTCCAGAACCCTCCAAGCTGCCGAGGTTGATCCCTCGAACGTCAATCAGCCACTCGTGGTATTCCTCTGTCGAAAGGTTGAGCTCGGCGGCAATCTCTTCCTCGCCCGGCGACCTCTTCAGTTTTTGCTCGAGCACTCTGATAGTCGCCTCGATCTGCTTAACTCTCTTCCTCTGCTGGCGCGGGGCCCAATCCATGCCGCGCAGACTATCGAGGATCGCCCCGCGAATCTTATACTCGGCGTATGTCTTCAACTTGACGTTCATCTTCGAATCGAAGTTGTCGATAGCGGAAATCAGACCGACGATACCGGTAGAGATCAGATCATCCAGGCTCACACTACCTGGCAGTCTTTCGTGTATCCGTCGCGCGATTAACCGGACCTGCGGGAGATGATCGAGAATCAACTGCTCCCGATCATCAGTTAGTTTTTCGGCGGTCGCGAATTGGGCATTCATAGGGAAACCAAGCTCCTCGCTGATGGATGGCGAACGGCGGCGGCTGGGCTTATCGCAGGGCGGACCGCATCGTGAAGAGACACGGTTCGATCTTTATCAATAGAGGAGTATCCGAAGTTCAACAGGTCGACCAAGAGCTCAGGGGTGGCCGCAACCAGGCCCTCCGAGATTTGCCTTCCTGTGGCCATCCAAGACAGAGGAAGGCCCGTCATTTTCGCTAAGGACCACGCCGGACCGAAGCACAACGATTCATCCGCGCGGGTAAGTAGAAGGTGGGTCGGGTGGCACACCCGAAACGTATTCCAAAACCGGGTGAGTTCGGCAAAGCGCAAGGTGCACGGCAGTACTAGATGGCGCTCAATCGTAGCGGACGCGCCCAAACCCAGTCCCATCACGGCTAACTCCGTACTGTCCTGCCGAGAGAGCCCCGGTGTATCAACTAGAACTAGTCCTGGCGTACGCGCTCGGCCAAGGACTTCCACCAACACTTCGGGTCCATTGAGCCGTTGATATGGGACGCCAAGCAAAGCGCAAATTGTCTGGAGTTGCTCGCCGCCTCCGATCCGCTGGTCGTCGAGATCCAGCACTTGCAGAGGTCGGCCCTTGGCGAGTCCCTCCCGCACCGCCAGTTTCGCGAGGGTGGTAGTCTTTCCGGCTCCGGGCGGACCGATCAAGGCTACGATTTGCAGGTGATTTTTCATTGGCGCAGAGCTCGGGGCGAGTCCTGCGACCAAGAGTTCGTCAAGCCGAGCCGACGAACGCGCGGGGTCGAAGCTAACTGAGCCGCGCATGAGGTCTATCCCGACCTGCCTTGTGAGATCCCAAATGTGTTTATTTTGCACTTCTCTCTCTGCCAGGAATCCGTATAGTTCGTCCAACACTCTCCGAATCTCTTCGGGACGAGAAATTTCTTCTGTCGGTGGTGCGTCCATCATGCGAGCGAGCGCCCGCAACTCGCGGCGTATCCTTTCGCCGTCTTCAGCCGCAGGGGCCGAAGTCTGCAGAGGTCGGGCCTTCGCCACAGTGGCCCGCTCCGGTTGCTTCCGAGCTGGCATCTCCACCAATCCAGGCTCGGGAAACGGAGGAGGCGGTGCGGCGGGAGACGAACTCGCCGGTCCAACGTTCGGAGAGGCGAATACTACTTCATATTCACCCAGATGGCGCGTCTCGCTACTCGTCCGCTTGGAGTGGACAAGCATCGCCTCATCCCCAAACTCTCCAAGAGCGCGAAGCATCGCTTCTTCTACCGACTCGACGAAATATGTCTTAAGGCGCATGTTGATTCCTTGGGGTTAGTTCATTCGGATCACGCCCTGGGCCAAGACCTTAATGCCCGGGGGGACCTCGCTATGAGAGAGAACCGTGAGATTAGACAAAGCGCCCTCGGTGATCTGTCGCAAGAAGTAGCGGTTGCTGCTTCCGGTGAGGGCGACGACCGGACCATCGTGAGATCCGATGACGACCCGAAACCGCTCTAGAATCTCCTGAATGCGCCGAGGGGGCAGGTTCAGCAGGGAGTTCGCTTCACCATGCTCTATGCTGCCGTCTAGCAACGATTCCAACGAAGGGTCTACCAAGTATGCGTGCAGTTCGGCGTTGGTGTTCACATAGGGTCTTACTACCGACCGGCGAAGCGCTTGACGGACGTACTCTGTAAGCAAGATAGGATTCTTGGTGATAGCGGCGGCTTCGCCCAACGCTTCTAGAATTGAAGCGCCGTCTCGGATAGAAACCCGCTCGCGAAGTAGATTTTGGAGTACTCTCTGCACACTAGCCAGAGAAAGCAATTTAGGGACCAAATCCTCCACGACCTTTGGATTCTCTTCGGCAACGCGATCCAATAGCTTCTTGGCGTCCTGGCGGGAGAAGATTTCATGAGCAAATCGTCGAATGGTCTCCGCCAAGTGGGTAGCCATCACACTAACGGCATCGACCACGGTGTAGCCCGCCGCCCTTGCCTCTTCCGCCTTCTCGGCGGAGATCCAAAGGGCTGGAATCCCGAATGCAGGTTCCTTTGTGGGAATTCCGTCCAATTTGGGACAGTCGCGAGACGCTGGGATCGCCATCTCCATTCCGGCGGGCGCTTCGCACCGCCCAATCTCGATCCCTTTGAGGGATATGATGTATTCGCGAGATTTCAGTTGCAGGTTGTCCGTCACCCGAACTGCTGGCAGGAGGTAACCGAGATCGGAGGCCAACTGTCTCCGAATACCGGCAATTCGCCTAAGGAGCGGCGATTGGGCTCCTCCTTCTACCAGCCGTACCAAGCCAAGTCCCATTTCGACCGCTAACAGTTCGACCTTCAGAAGCGCTTCGAGGTTTTCCCGCTGGGGAGCGCTACCTGCATCGGGCCCCGCCTTCTCTTCGTGCTCAGAAAGTCGAACGCCTTTCTTCAATCGCCAGCCAACGGCACCAGAGATACCGCCTAGAACCAAAAACGGAATCGTTGGCATGCCTGGGAACATCGACATCGCCATCAACACGCCCGCGGATAACAGCAACGGTTCTGGATTACTGAAGACTTGCTTCTGAATATCCTGACCAAGTTTCTTATCCGATCCGGTTCGTGTGATGATTAGGGCACCGCAAACCGAAATCATCAGGGCGGGAATCACGGTAACCAATCCATCACCAATCGTCAGAATTGTATAGGTCTGCAGGGCCTTCTTAAGGTCCATTCCATGTTGGATCACGCCAATGAGGAAGCCAGCAAGAATGTTGATTACCGTTATGAGAATGCTCGCAACGGCGTCGCGCTGCGTAAATCTTGACGCGCCGTCCATCGCTCCGTAGAACTCCGCTTCGGAGGAGAGTTCCTTGCGACGCCGACGGGCTTCCGCTTCGTCGATCAATCCGCCATTCAGATCGGAATCGATAGACATTTGCTTACCAGGCAGAGCGTCGAGAGTGAAGCGCGCCGTCACTTCCGAGATCCGGACCGCGCCATGATTAATGACCACGTACTGAATCGCGATTAAAACGAGAAAAATCACAAGTCCGATGACGTAGTTCCCCCCGACGACAAAATTCCCAAATGCCTCGATTACGTCGCCTGCGGCAGCGGTGCCGGAGTTCCCGTTTAGCAGAATAAGCCGAGAAGAGGAGATGTTCAAAGCGAGCCGAAACAAAGTCATCAACAACAGCGCCGTCGGGAAAACGTTAAATTCCGCTGGCTTGTTAATGTAAATCGACACAAGCAGCAAGACCACCGATAGCGTGATGTTTGCGCTAATTAATAAATCCAGCACCGCGGCAGGCACGGGAGTAATCATAGCCAGAACGATTCCCAGTACGGTCAGCGGAACCGCTGCGTCCCGCCAGGAAAACGAGCTGAGCATTTCAAGAACGCCGCTATCTTTAGAGGTCGCCCCGGAGGCCGCGCGTGCGGTGCGACCGGTTGAGGCCCGCGATGCGTCGGAGGGGCCTTTCGTAAGTGGAGCGGTCGGAGTAGTCGAGGAAGCCATATTCAGTCAGAATCCCTATGCATTTACAGTTCCAGGGAGCCTGCCGCCCAAAACTTTATAGAGATAGGCCAATATCTCAGCGACCGCGCGATAGAGATGCGGGGGAATCTCCTGACCCACATCGACGGCTGCGTAGAGCGCCCGAGCAAGCGGAGGGTTCTCAACGATCGGAATTTCACTGGCTATGGCAATCTCACGAATGCGACGCGCGAGATAGTTTTTCCCTTTGGCCACGACTTTGGGAGCGCCAGAGCCACCTAGTTCATACCGAACCGCCACAGAGTAGTGCGTCGGGTTCACGATGATTGCCGACGCCTTCGGCACATTCGTAATCATTTGACGACGGGAGTTGTCCCGCTGCATCTTTCGGAGCTTCGCCTTGAGTTGCGGGTTTCCTTCCGATTCTTTGTGCTCGTCCTTGAGATCCTGCTTCGTCATCATAAGTTGCTTGGTATAGCGACTCTGCTGGCGATACCAATCAATGACCCCAACAGTTAGGAAGACGAAGGTCGCCTTGTAAAGCAAGTCCTCCAGAATGGCGAGAATTGTGAATTCTCCGCTGACGATGGACTGGTAAGGGAGGCGCAGCAGGCTGACGGCGTTGGTTTCCACCAGAAGATAGATTGCACCCAGAAACACCGGTAGCAGGATGCTTGCCTGCAACGCGCTAGACACGTTTTGTCGCGGCATTTCTTTGATCCGGGATAGCGGATTCAACTTGGAAAACTGAGGTGCCAGCTTCATTCCCGAGATGCCCAATTGTGATACAGCCAATTGTGCCGCAATCGTGGCAAAGGTAAGTACGGAGCCAAGACCGAGGATAGGAAGCAGGTAAGGCAGCAAACCTCTCTGGACTAGTTCCGGGAGCGCTTCCCTCTGAACTTCCCTGAGAGAGAAAGCCTCGCGTACCCAGCCATAGATGAAAGTGCGGCAACC
>JANODS010001697.1:0-10093 GCA_031412835.1 Acidobacteriota bacterium
GTTGAACGGGAATAAGGCTTCGAAGGAGTATCCGTTTCACCTGGCGGCGTATCGGAATTCGTTTTCGGGGGCGCGGGCGCTTGTGCATCTGCATTCGACTTGGGCGGTGGCGCTGTCTTGTTTGGCCGATTTGGATGAGGAGGCACCGATGCCGGTGTTTACTCCGTATTACTTGATGCGAGTGGCTCCTTTGGCGGTGATTCCTTACTTGCGGCCGGGGTCGGGGGAGTTGGCGGAAGCGGTGGGGGAGGCGGCGCGGGGACATGACTGCGTGCTGATGCGGAATCATGGGTTTGTTACTTTGGGTAAGACGATGGACGAGGCGGTGGATCGGGCGGAGGAGTTGGAGGAGACGGCGAAGTTGTTTTTCATCTTACGGAACGAGAAGCTTCGCTTGTTGACGACGACCGAGCGGGCGGAGATTGAACGGGTGTACGGGAGAAAGTAATGTTTTCGATTCCAGTGGGCACTCAGCACGAAGTAACTCTGACGGTGGATGATAAGACGGCGATTCGTTTTTTGGGGAACGAGAAGGCGCGGGTGTTGGGGACGCCGTGGATGATTATGTGGATGGAGATCACGGCGCGGGATGCGGTGAAGGCGATGCTGCCGGAGGGCTATGACACGGTGGGGACGATGGTGAATGTCCGGCACGTTTCGGCGGTGCCGATGGGGGCGGAGGTGCGATTTTTCGCTGAAGTGCTGGAGGTGAAGGGGAAGCGGGTTTACTACCGGGTGGAGTGCCACGCCGCGCACGGGGTGGTGGGGGACGGGACACACGAGCGCGCTGTGATCCACGTGCAGCGGTTTGCGGAGCGGTTGGAGAGCAAGCGTTAGCCGCGATGTCTGACAGGTTGGGGCTGCGGTCTCCATACAGCGTGTGCACCGTGGTGTCGGTATCCAGAGTTACTTCCTTAAGCCGCACATTGGCCGCCGCCCAGACCCGCGCCCGCAAGCGTGCGTTCAGACTCCCCAACTGTGCCGTTCCACGGTCAAATGCAAGGACGACAAGAAACGCCAGAACGTGTTCTGCACCGGCAAACGTGCCACACGCAAGATCCCCAGCAACATCGGCTCCCGCTCCAGATACTGCAGATGGTTCAGCCGCGAGAGGACAACATAAAACGCTAAGATGATGCCGAGCAGAAAAGTCGCTGGGCCTCATTGCCCTCGGCATCCACTTCAACTCCAGATTGACGGACTCGCTGACCAGTTCGCGGAACTCCAGTTTCTCCAGCATCGCCGCTACCGGCAGCAGTCCGCCGTATGCCGTCAGATTCCTGCCTGTGAAACTATACTTTGTCGCGGCACTGATTTTATTGGGCTCCCGCAACTGTTCCCCGCGAGCCCGCTCTGCGTCCTCCCACCGTTTTACCGAAATATTGGCGGGCTCGCCGAGGCCACCCCCACCAAAGCACTCACACGGTTCAAGCCGACCGGCACGTGAGAGCTGTAGAGAAGAACTATCATGGAGCCGCCCTTCGCTCCTGGAACGCGTCCAGAAATCTATTTAAAGGAGATAGTCCCCTCGATCACGTCAGTATACGGGTTGGGCTCCATCGTGGGTGGAGCAATGGCGAACGTGAGTACGAACTGCAAGCTGCCGGTGGCTCCCTCGAAGCGGCCCGTACCGCCGATCACTCTTAGGGTCCCCGCCGCGCTGTTTGGCCCGGTCCCGTGTCCGTCATCACCTCTGAGGAAAAGCTTATCGCCGTTAGCCGCTGTCAAAGTTAGGCTTGTTCGCGTTGTGCCCGCAGGGAGAAGGACCTCGCTATTTCCATCAAGCGCAAATCTGCCGAGGTGGGTTGCCTGTCCAGTTCCCGACTGATGCAAGTAGACGATATTCTGGCCCGGATCAAATCCCACATTGGTTATGAGTCCTCCCGACCGGGCCTTGAATGGCGCCTCGTCCCCGGCAATCGCCAACACGCTCAGATTGAGCGTGATCAGGACGCAGGCCACGGTATTGAATCGATACAATCGCTGTTTCATGTTTTCTCTTTTCCGCTGTCTGTTGAGCAGCAATTCGAAGACTAATGACACACAGCCCGATACGGAAGTCACTGGTTCGTGCCTTTTCGATCATCGGCTACATTATTGAAAATGCGGCGCTTACCCCTTTCGATCATCTATGTTAGAATCGAAACACCGCGAGAAGCCCATGATTCCGCCCGCGCGAAAGCCAATGCTGAGCTTTGGACCGTTTGAATATGATTCCGCTTCGGGGGAGTTCTGGAAGCATGGGCATAGGGTTAAACTTCCCTCGCAGCCCCGGCAGGTACTGGAAGCGCTTTTGGGTAAGCCCGGGGAACTGGTGACGCGTGAGGATCTGCGCCAGCAGCTTTGGCCGGGAGCAGCGGCCGGTGACTTCGACCATGGTCTTAACGCGGCGGTGAACAAATTGCGCCAAGCTCTAGGCGATTCGGCGGACCAGCCTCGCTACGTCGAAACCGTTACCGGCCGGCGCGGCTACCGGTTCATTGCGCCAATTCGTTCCGCCTCGGTTGTTCTTGAAATGCATGCGTCGAGCGCCGCATCCGCTTCGGATTCGACGGAAGCGGATGAGAACCAAGGTGTCGAAAGTGCGCAGGAGACGCACCCTGTCTCGCGAGAATGGAAGGCCATTACGTTTAGGTACCGATGGCGTATTGTTGCCATGGTTCTCGCATTCATCGCCGCCGCAGCCGGGGGCTTGCGTATATACCAATCCAAACCCCGCGTATTGATGGATGGCGCGACTCCATCAGTAAGCCGCGCTGCAAACGACCAGTACAATTTGGCGTTCAACTTCCTCGCTGTCCAAAACGACATCCCGCGAGCGCGGAAGACTTTTGAACGCGCTTTGGAATTGGATCCCCATTTCACGTCAGCCCATCTGCAGCGAGCACTCGCGATCGTCATCGAGATCTTCAACGGGTATGCGAACGACGGAAGCCTTCTCTATCAAGCGGAGGAAGACCTTCATCAGGCGGAACGAACCCTGCCCGCTTCCGATGGGCTGCTGCTGGGGGCTCAAGCTGGAATTTATCTCGGCCAGGGCCGCCTCGATCGCGTCCCCTGGGAGAAGTTAACAGATTGGCAGCCCGGTATGAATCCTGTGTGGCCGATGATCTTGCGCATGCTCAAGGAACGACAGCCCGAGGAATCTTTGGCGATTATGCGGACGGAGATCGAGCGCAATCCGATGGACAATGTTGTCCGGATGTTCTTCGGCGAGTTGCTGCGAACACAAGGCAAGACCGCAGAGGCGGTTCAGACCCTGGAACGCGTAGTTCAGCAAGGGCAACGCCATCCTACCGCCATTTGGCTTTTGACCATGGCCTATTTGGACCAAGGCAAGCCCGAACAGGCGCGGGCGTTGCTGGAGAGAATGCGGCCTGAGTTTGAAAAGAATTACATGTGGCGCCACGCACGGGCGATTCTTTTGGCGGCAGAGGGTAGCCGGAAGGAGGCGCTGGAAGCCATGGATGAGGATACTTTGAAGTTCGCACGGTTGACCTGGACGGTCACGTCAACAACCGGGGACTTTTATGCGCTCCAGGGCGATTCCTCCAGAGCGCTCGAATGGCTGCAACTCGCCATCGCCCGGGGCGACGAACGCGTCTCGTCTTTCCGCCGCAACCCGCGTCTGGCATCGCTGCGCGCTGACCCGCGTTTTCACTCCCTTCTCAAGTCTGTAGAAGCGCGACACAAATAGAGCAAATAGTGTCTGGCCCTGCCCGTCGCGGATTGGACCAACCGGAGGTGGCGGTTCTAGAGTCGCCCGGGCTGGGTACCCATCATGGATAGGATTGCCGGTTTTCACGGTAAGTCTCAACTCGGAAAGGAGTTGTCTGAGTTCGAGCAGGCCCTATTTTAAGCCGCGAGAGTTCTCAATGCGTCCAGGATGGGGAGGCAATTCCTTTCCCTCCACTGATTTGGGTGCCTCATGGTTGACGGCATCGTCCTCCGCGTCGGCGTTGTCTTTCCTAGCCCGACTTTCGCAGTTGCGGCCAAAAGCTTCGCCTAAGCCTCTTCTTTTCAGTAAAGGCAATCGCCAAGACTGCACTACATTTTCAAGAGAGATTTGGGGATCTCGGTGGCCTTGGCCTTTATCCGCGGCGGTGTTTGCGGCGGGAGCGAGAGTTTCAACGTGTGGAGCAACCTCAGTTGTTCCGGCTCTGGCTCGGTGTAGCGTGGCAGCACCAGATGCCGTCCATCGGTCGTCGGAAACCATACGTCGATCATCTGGATCTTCGCCAGCTTTTCCAAGACTGCCTTCGGCGTCAGCCCCGGGGCATACGCCGCCAACCGATGCTTCAACGTCACCAGCAAACAATAGCCCAGAAACGCCAAATGATTTGGTGCCCAAGCAAGGGCTCAGGTTGCAAAGGTGCCTCCGGCGATATGACCTAATTCGGACAGTTAAGTCGATCTACTGAACCCTTGGGTCAGCCCGATACTTGCGAGGCTTGGCGGAAATCGTGGTTGCCCTTTGGGCCGCGTTAGTAGGCCGGGGTGAAGGGGAGGAACTCGTACTCGGCGGCGTTGAGGCCACGCTGGCGGAGTTGGGCGGCGCAGGCGGCGACGGAGGGGCCGATGGCTTCGATTTGACGGAGCGCGAGGTTCTGCGGCGTATAGATGAGATAGGCCGCCCAAAGGCCGGAGAGAGCGCGGCGTTGGGCGATGGAGAGTTGCTCGGGGGAGGTGCCGATGAGAGTTGCGAAGTCCACGGTTCTATTTTCGCAAGTCTTCGAGTAGGGCTTTGAGGCCGCGTTTGCGGTAAAGCTCGACGAGGCGCTGTTCTTCCGGCGACGGGGGCAGGAGGCGTGCCAGGCGAGGGTCTTCGAGGGCGGCTCGGGAGGGGATCCAGAGCTGGCCATCGGCGAATTCGACGGAGTGGGCGAAGCCGACGAGGGTATCGATGACGACGCGGGAGCCGGTGCGGCTGTTGAGGCGGAGGGCGGCTTCGTCGACGACGCGGGTTTTGCCGTTCGCGGCGAGTTGGACGTCGGCGGGGAGAGTGCCGGCGAGGAATTCAGCCCCGTCTTTAGTGCGGACGACCCAGCCGAGTTCGAGGTGTCGGATGGCTTTGGACTGCCGATTTTGGATATCGATGCTGGGCGCTTTGGCTTCGTTGCCGGAGACGGTGGCCAGGCCATTCGTGAGTTCGATGGGCGCATCGGGGAGCCGGAGGAACGAAAACTGCACTTGGCGATCGGGTTCGTAGACGGTGGCCGGGGCGTTGGCCGGGCGGGGGAGGGTGCCGCGGCGGGAGATCTGGACGTCGAGACGGGGCCGGTCTTGCAGACGGGCGACCGACGCGACGAGTTCGCGTTGGAGGGCGTCCGGGCCGCGGGCCTCGAGGAGTTGTTGGAAGTGTTTGCGGTCGCGGCGGGCTTCGAGCTCCCAGATGGTGAGCGAGCGGCGGGAGTTGAGGCGGTTTTCGCCGAAGAAGGTGAGGTCGTCGAAGAGGACGCCATCGAGGAGGACTTGGACGAGGGGGCCGGAGCCAGCGACGAGAGGCCGGAGCATGCGGAGGTCAATACGGACCGGGAAGTTTTCGCCGGGGGGAACGTCGAGGGCGGGGACGGCAACCGAACCGCGACCGCCGGGGGTGAAATCCTGGGCGAGGACGAGGAGGGTGACGCCGCGGATACGCTTTCCTGAGCCGTTGCGGAGCAGGAGGCCGGAGTTGAGATCGAGCACAACCGCGCCGCCCCGGGCGGTGGCTTTGGAGCCGCCGAGATCGAAGCTGACGAGCGTGACGGGTGAATCCGCCGGGAAGTTGATCTTGAAGGACGACGCCGGGTCGAGGACGGTTTCCTGGCCGAATGCGGTAAGCGACAACAGGGCCACGGCGGCGGATTTAGTCCAGATAGACATGGTTCACCGTGATTTGGCCGGTTTCGGCGTCTGTGTAGCGGGTTTCGGCGGTGCCTTCGGTGGAGATGGAAACGAAGGAGACGCGGGAGGCGGGGGTGCGGAGTTCGAGAGACAGGTTGCCGTCTTTAATCTCGACGCCGGAATCAGTGGCTTCGGCAGACGCCGGCTGAACTACGCTGGCGACGGGCTGATCGAGTTTTTTGGCGCTGACGGCGAACCACCAGCCGGAGCCGATGACGGCCATGAGGGAGGCGACCATGGCGGCGGCGCGCCAGTTGAGCCAACGCTCTTCAGACGGGGTGGGGCGGCGGTAGGCGGAAATCGCTTCCGAGGCTTCGAGACCGAGAAAAATATTTGCGCGCATCTCTTTCGCGAGCGGCTCCCAGGCGATGCTTGGAGTAAAGTTTTCGGCGACGGGTTCGGCGGCCAGGGCGCGGAACGCGGCAACTTCGCCGCGGCAGGCCGGACATTGGGAGAGATGGCGGCCGACGGACCAGCGTTGGAGCAGGGGGAGATCTCCGCCGGAGTAGAGAGCGAGATCAGCGAGTTCGGGATGTTGCTTCATGCTTTTCTCCTTTCCATGTAGCGGCGGAATTTGATGCGGGCGTTGGCGATGTGGCTGCGGACCGTGGCCATTGAACAACCTAACTGCTTGGCGACTTGCTCAGCGGGCAGGTCCTCGACGTCGCGGAGCAGCAGCGCCGTGCGTTCTTTGACGGTCAGGAGGCGCAGGCCATCTTCTAGATACTGTTGCTGCTCGCCGCGGAGCACGAGACTTTCGGGACTGCGTTCCGGAGCGACGCGGAGGGGTTCGGCGAGGGCTTCAATTTCCGTGAAATTGACTCGGCCGTGGCGGCGAAGAAAATCGATGGCGGTGTTGTGAGCGATCCGCGAGAGCCAGTGGGCGGCTTTTTCGGGGTCCTTCAACTGGTCGCCGCGTTGGAGCGCTTTGATGAACGCTTCCTGGGTCAGGTCCTGCGCATCGGCGACGTTGCCGACCATGCGGTAGATGATCAGGAACACGCGGCGCATGTTTTCCTGGACGAAGCGGTTCTGCCGCTCCGCTAACTCCAGAGTGTTCACGCCAGCGGAATCGCGGGTGGGGTCGGGCATGCGGGACTGTTCCTGAGCCGTTTGTATCACCTAACACGACTGACGGCGCGAGCCTGAGAATCGTGCAAATGATTTTGCGGCGTATTCTGAGTATATGAGACCGGTGGCGGTGATCGGGGTAGGTAAGACGGCGTTTGGCGCTTTTGCGGATCAGGGGATCCGTTCGCTGGCGGAAACGGCGGTGGCGGCGGCGATGGCCGACGCGGGGGTGACGCCGGGCCAGGTGGGTGCTTTTTACCTGGGTAACTTTGCGGGGCCTAGCTTTACGGGGCAGAGCCATTTGGCACCTTTCGTGGCGGGGGCATGCGGGTTGGCGGGGATTCCGGCGACGCGGTTTGAAGATGCATGCGCGTCGTCGGGGGTGGCCTTTCATCAGGCTTGGCAGGCGGTGGCGGCGGGATTCTACGATGTCGTGGTGGTGTGTGGCGTCGAGAAGATGACGAAGCAGCCGACGGCGCGGGTGGGCGAGATTCTGGCGATGGCGGGGGATGTGGAGGTGGATAAGGCCACGTTTCCAGAACTGTTCGCGCGGATTGCGCGGGCGCACATGGAGCGATACGGCACGACGCGGGAGCAGATGGCGGGGGTGGCGGTGAAGAATCATCGGTATGGGTTTGCGAACCCGTATGCGCATTTGCGGAAGCTGATTACGGTGGAGCAGGCGTTGGCGGGGAAAGTGATTGCGGACCCATTGACGATTTTTGATTGCTCGTTGGTATCGGACGGGGCGGCGGCGGTGGTGCTGGCGCCGGAGGGGCGGTTCCGGGTGTTGGGAATTTCGCAGACGTCGGACCAGGTGGCGCTGGCGGGTAAGGCGGATTTGACGGCGTTGCCGGCGGTGGGGCGGTCGGCGGAGGCGGCGTATCGGATGGCGGGGGTGACGGCAGCGGCGATTCAGTTTGCGGAGGTGCATGACTGCTTCACGATTGCGGAGATCATCGCGATGGAGGAGTTGGGGTTTTGCGCGAAGGGCGAGGGCGGGGCGTACGCGGTGAGTGAGGCTCGGCCGATCAACCGGAGCGGTGGTTTGAAGAGCAAGGGGCATCCGGTGGGGGCGACGGGGGTGGCGCAGATTGTGGACGTGGTGGGGCAGATGCGGGCGGGATTGGGGGAGTTGGGATTGGCGCAGAATTTGGGAGGGACGGGGGCGACGAGTGTGGTGACGGTGCTGGGGAAGGTATAAATTAAAACTGATGAAACTCGCGTCGCGAATGGACCGCATACTGATTGAAACCGCCTTCGAAGTATTGTTGAAGGCACGAGCGTTGGAAGCGCAGGGCAAGAACATTGTCCATCTGGAGATCGGGGAGCCGGACTTTGAAACGCCTTCGCATGTGGTGGCGGCCGGGAAGAAGGCGATAGACGAGGGGTGGACCCACTACGGGCCGACGCAGGGCTACCCGGAGTTCCGGGAGGCGATTGCGGCGCATGTGAGCCAGACGCGGGGGATTCAAGCCAAGGCGTCGCAGGTATGCGTGGTTCCGGGCGGGAAGCCGATTTTATTCTTCCCGATGCTGGCGTTGCTCGAAGAGGGCGACGAAGTGGTTTACCCGAATCCGGGCTTCCCGATTTATGAATCGATGACCAAGTTTTTGGGCGCGACGGCGGTGCCGATTCCACTGGTGGAGAGCCGTGGGTTCAGCTTTGACCTGGACCGGTTCCGCGATAGTTTGACGCCGAAGACGAAGATGGTGATTTTGAATTCGCCGCAGAATCCGACGGGCGGGGTGATTCCGCCGGAGGATTTGCGGGTGATCGCGGATCTTGTACGGGACCGGGATTTGGTGGTTTTGAGCGATGAGATTTATTCGCGGATCTACTATGACGCCCCGCCGATGTCGATTGCTTCGCTGCCCGGGATGCAGGAGAAAACGATTATTCTCGACGGGTTTTCGAAGATTTATGCGATGACGGGTTGGCGGTTGGGCTATGGGGTGATGCCGGAATGGTTGGTGGATGCGGTGAACAAGTTGATGGTGAATTCGAACTCTTGCACGGCGAGCTTTACGCAGCGGGCGGGGTTGGCGGCGTTGACGGGGCCGCAGGAGGAGGCGCTGGCGATGGTGGCTGAATTCAGGCGGCGGCGGGACGCATTTATTGATGGACTGAACACGCTGCCCGGTTTCCGGTGCGCGAAGCCGGCGGGGGCGTTTTATGCGTTTCCGAATATTGAGGGCACGGGGCGGACGTCGAAGCAGTTAGCGGATGAGTTACTGTATGAGGCCGGGGTGGCGTCGTTGAACGGAGGATCGTTCGGATCGTTCGGGAATGGGTATTTGCGATTCAGTTACGCCAATTCGCTGGAGAATTTGATGGAGGCCGTGGAGCGGATGCGGCGGCACTTGACGCGTTAACGCTTCCGGCCGATGCGAGTCATGATGCTGGAGACCGTCTTCATCAGGCGGTCTTCGACGTCGTCGGCGAAGGGGCCGGGCTGACCGTAATAGATCATGCTTTCGTTGGCTTCGTAGCCCCCTTCTTTGAGCACGCGAAGAGAGGGGATGTAGCACATGACGTCGTTCGAATAGCCGGCGACGATGAGGTGTTCGCCGGGGTATTCCTTTTTGATGCGAAGGGTATAATCGACGACGACTTCGCCGCCGAGGGCGACAAGGGTCAGCGATTTACCGAGGCGGATTCCTTGCACCGGGTAAGCGACGGAGCGGACGGGGGCGCGGCGGTCGTAGGCGGCGAGCATGGTGGCGGCGCGCTGCTGTTTGAACCAATTAGGGTCTTTACTTTCGGTCTCGAAGGTTTCGCGGGTGTGCGGGACGAAGGCGAGTTCGGTGAGTTGAAACGCGCTGCGGAGCGGGCCGGAGAGGGCTTCGAGTTTGCCGCTGAGGACGCGGTCGACTTCCTTGGCGAGCGAGTTGCCGTGCTGCTCGGCGAGGGCGACGGTGCCGCGCGGATTGGGGTTGGCATCCGCGCCGGAGAGCATGAGGAACATGGCGGTGGAGTTGGGGTGGGCGGCTTCGAAGGCGGCTTGGGCGAAGCCGGCGTAGTCGCCATTGACGTTGAAGAGGTCGGCACCGAGCGTCGTGTTGTGGCAGGCGTAGCCAAAGAGAACGCCGCGGAGTTGGCCGTTCAGACCGGCGACGCGGATGACGGGGACATC
>JANODS010001698.1:0-2700 GCA_031412835.1 Acidobacteriota bacterium
ACCGAGATGGTGATGTTGCGGTAGCGGATGACGCCGTAGTGATCGCCTTGGAGGAAGAAGGGGCCGGGTTCGGCTTCGTTGCTATCGAGGGCGCCGCCGGTGGGGCCGGGGATTTCGACGTTGTCGTGGTACATTTTGCCGTCGCGGAGGACGGTGACGTGGCGGCCGACGAATGTGATGTCGAATGACGTCCATTTGCCGAGGTTGAGGGGGGCGGTGGCGGGCGGAGGGTAGTGGCTGTAGACGGCGCCCATTTCGTGGTCGGGGAGTTTGCCGCCTTCGGTGCCGACTTGGATTTCGTAACGGCCGCGGAGGTAGATGCCGCTGTTGCCGTGGTCGGGGCAGTTGACTTCGATGTGGAGTTTGAAGTCCTGGAATTTCTCGGTGGTCTTGATGTTGGCGGCGGCGGGGCCGCGTTTGCCGTCGATCATGGGGTTGTCGTTGATGAGTTCGCCGTTGCGGGCGACCCATTTGTTGTTGGTGACGTTGGCGATGGGCTCCCAGCCGGTGAGGTCTTTGCCGTTGAAGATGGGCCGGGGTTTGGTCCAGGATTTGGGCATGGGGCGGTCTAGTTTAGGGGCGCGGACGGCGGCGAGGGTGGGGCCGTTTTCGGTGCCGCGCTTTTCGAGGCCGGAGAGGGTGTTTGGGGCGGGGGAGGTTAATTCCCAGGTGAGGGTGGGGGAGAGGGCGAGGATGAGTTTGTTGGCTTCTATTCTGGCGCTGACGATGGGCTTCCAGCCGCCGCCGCGGGGTTGGACTCGGCCTTGGATTTGGCCGTCCTTTTCGAGGAGTTCCATCCATTGGGGGTAGGGCTTGCCAGTGGCGGGGGTGGCGTTGAAGTCCCAACGGCCGAGGAAGGGTTTGGCGTCCTGGGCGGAGGCGGAGAGGGCGAGGGCGAAGGCGAGGAGAAGTTTCATTCCTTTCACTGTATCGCGGTGGGTGGAGGATGTTCGCGGGGTAGGTGTTGCTTGAAAGACCAGTGCCTGAATCCAGAGTGGGGTAAGATTCGGGTGAGGCAAATGCATAAGGCTGAAGTCGAGCAGAATATGGACGCGGAGCTCGGCGGCTGTTGGCACGGCGAAGCGTGGTGCTTTATAGGGTGGCGGGGACGATTGGAGGGGCGAAGTGAAAGTCCGTGACGTGCTGACGACCTTGCGAGGCCAGGCGGGTATTCCATGAGTCAATTTGTGGTCCTTTTTGAGAAATCGTCCACTGGGTATGGGGCATACGCGCCTGACCTTCCTGGTTGCGTGGCCACTGGCCGCACACTCGAGGAGGCTCGGGCGCGGATCGCGAAGGCAATGGAAATGCATCATTCGGGGATGCTCGAGGATGGTGACGCGATCCCAAAGCCGTCTTAGGGTGGGGGAGGCCTCGGCGTCGGAGCCTTCGTGATGAGGGATCGATGATCGGTAGGTGTATTGACGGTTAGCTGCGTGGTGTTTGAGCTATTATGCTTCGATGAGGCAGCTATCCTTTTTGTTCGTGGCTTGGAGTGGGGTTTGTGGGGGGCAGACGGATTGGCCTTACTTTGGGAACGACGCGGGGGCGGCACGGTATTCGCCCCTTCGGCAGATCAGTCGGGAGAATGTAGGGAAGCTGACGGCGGCGTGGACGTTCCGAATGGGGAAGCCGGGGAGCGAGGCGATTCCGGTGGTGGTGGATGGGGTACTTTATGCCAATGCCCCCGACGGGGTTTATGCCTTGGTGCCGGAGACGGGAGAGTTGCTGTGGAAGTACGCGGCGGCGCCGGTGGCGATTCGGGGGGTGGCGTATTGGCCAGGGGGAAAGACGGTGCATCCGCGAGTATTTACGGGGAATGGGCATGAGTTGTTGGCGCTAGACGTGACGACGGGGAAGCCGGCGGCGGGGTTTGGGCGGGAGGGGCGGGTGGATTTGAAGGTGGGTGTTTTGGATGGGCTGAAGGATGGGCGGTTTCAGTTGCAGTCTCCGCCGGCGGTGTTTGGGGATGTGGTGATTACGGGGAGTAGCAACGGCGAGGGGGCTCCGACGATTGGGGCCTATGGGGACATACGGGGATGGGATGCGGTGACGGGGAAATTGCTGTGGACGTTCCATACGGTGCCGCGGCCGGGTGAGGCGGGGGCGGAGACTTGGCCGGAGGGGGCTTGGAAGAACCGGTCGGGGACGAATGTTTGGGGTTTTTTTACTGTCGATGTGGCGCGGGGGATTGTGTATGCTCCGCTGGGTTCACCGACGAATGATTTCTATGGGGCGGATCGGGTGGGGGACAACCTTTACGGGAATAGTTTGGTGGCATTGGATGCGCGGACGGGGAAGCGGATTTGGCATCAGCAACTCGTGCATCACGACATTTGGGATTACGACTTGGCGGCTCCTCCGGCGTTGTTCGAGATTCGGCGCGAGGGGAAGACGATTCCGGCGGTGGCGCAGACGACGAAGATGGGTTTGCTGTTTGTGTTTAACCGGGTGACGGGGGAGCCGGTTTATGGAATGGAGGAGCGGGCGGTGCCGCAGACGACGGTGCCGGGGGAGAAGACGGCGAAGACGCAGCCGTTTCCGGTGAAGCCGGAGCCGATTGGGCGGAACACGTTTCGGGAGGAGGAGATTTACGACCGGTCGCCGGAGCATGCGAAGTTTTGCCGGGAGCTGTTTGCGAAGTATCAGATGAAGATTGGGGGGCCGTATACTCCGCTATCGACGGAGGGGGATGCGTTG
>JANODS010001699.1:0-1953 GCA_031412835.1 Acidobacteriota bacterium
GGGGCGGCGGCGGTGATGCCGTTGGCGGCACCGATTGGATCGGGGCTGGGGATCCAGAATATGACGAACTTGCGGATTTTGCGGGAGAAGATTACGTCGGTGCCGCTGATTGTGGACGCGGGGGTGGGGACGGCGAGCGACGCGGCGATCGCGATGGAGCTGGGGTACGATGGGATTTTGATGAACACGGCGATCGCCGAGGCGGGCGATGCGCCGCGGATGGCGGCGGCGATGAAGCACGGGGTGATCGCGGGTCGGCTGTCGTTCTTGGCGGGGAGGATGCCGAAGCGGCTGTATGCGAGCGCTTCGAGTCCGATGACGGGGGTTAGCCGGTAGTGGCGGCACCGCGGGCTTGGTCGCCGATGGCGGCGAGTAGCTCGCGGACGACGTGGAGGGCGGTCCATTGACAGGTACGGCGGCCGGCCCAGGCGCTGAGCCAACGGCGGCGGATTTCGGCGGGGACGGGCTTTCCGTTCGCCCAATCGATAAGGGCGGTGACTTGGCCCTGGGAGGTGAACATCCACTCGCCGACGCCCCATTCCTGGGCGGCGTGGACGAGCGCAGTCTGTTCGGCGAGTTCCCAGTGGGCTTCGCCGCCTCGGCCGGTGGGGACAATGTCGAGGGCGAGGCGATCACAGACCGCCGTCAGTAGAACCTTACGATGCCGGGCGGGCTTGTATCGCCAGCCAGCGGCGAGGAGTTGGCCGAGCAGAATGGGGTAGGCGGCGGCGAGGCGGACCCAGGCGTCGGGGTCGTCACCTTGCAGGTGAGCGGCGCGGAGCATGGCGTCGGCTTCGTCGGTGCTGGCCCACCAGTTGGCGAAGAATTCGTGAAGGAGTTCGGAGGACGACGAGGCATCCGGGTAGAGAAGGCCGTCGGGGCCGGTGGGCGCGAGCCAAGCGGCCAGGGTGGCTTCGGGTTCGGCCTTGACGCGGCGGGCCACGGAGCGCTGGACTACGCCTTCAAAAACCGGAACTCGGCACCAGCGGAGCCAGGATGCGGTGCATTCCCAACCTTCGGAGGAGAGAATGGCGACGGCGACTTCAGATTGGGCGCGGAAGGCCGAGCCGAGGCAGAGGCCGCCCCGGTCGAGCGAGGCGGCGAAGACGCGGTCAGCACCGGCAACGCCATCGACGGTCCAGGCGGCTCCGTCGTCGCGGGTGATGCGGTGGCAGCTCGGTTCGATTTCTTCGGTTTGCCAGAGCCAGACGCAGTCGTCGGTTTGAAGAGCGACCGGGTGAGCGAGGATCAACTGGATCTGGCCCGGGCGGGGGACGGTGAAGGTGACGAGGGGATCGAGCGGGCGGGGGGGGTCGAGGGCGACGGGCGCGCGTTGGACGGCGGGGACGGCGAGGCCGATGGGGGCGTTGGTCCAGATCGGCTCGACGGATGAAGGGGTGAGCCGGGCGGCACCGGAGGGCATGAGGTGGGGCGGCTGGGGGATGCTGAGCGGCAACTGCCAGGAGACGTGCTCCAGGACTTTGAACTTCACTTGGGTGCCGAAGGTGGCTTCGAGGGTATCGATGTTTTGTAGCCACCAATCGGGGATGGGTTGGCCGGGTTCGATGCCGAGGCGACGGCAGCAGGCTTCGAGATCTTGCCGGACGCGGGGGGCGAGGGGGATGGCGCGGCCGAGCATGGCGGCCAGTTCGATGGCGTAGACGACGCCGCCGGCGGTGAGCGAGGTAATCATGGCGGAGGGCAGGGGAAGATCTTCGAGGCGGGCGAGCCAGGTCCAGGGGAACTGAAAACGCTGGCGGGCGAGGCCGGCGGTGGTTAGCGCGTCGGCGAGGCTGGCGCTGAGGGCGCTCCAGCCGTGGGATGAGTTCGGAGCCAAAGTAGGGGGGCCGAGGATGAATTCAAAACTGGAACCGGGTAATGCGACGTGAGAGTGAGCCATAGCCTAAGGACCTCACCTTAGGTATCGACCGGGCCCGGCGTAAGGTTTAGGGC
>JANODS010001700.1:0-2391 GCA_031412835.1 Acidobacteriota bacterium
CACGTCGTAATCAAGTCTGGCGTGAAGACGGGCGAAATCGTCGCGTTGGACAAGCCGCCGTCATTGACAGCGGGCGAGCAGAAAACATAGTTCGGGCAAAATCGGGGACGAAACCATGTCATCAAAAGATATCAAGCCGAAGATTCGTCTGGGCCAGTCGGAAGGGTCCGTGCGGCGTCGAAACATCCTCACGGGGCTGTTCGTCGTAGCGGCGGTCGGTGGCGGCTATTACTACTACACCGAGAACGGGACCACGAAGGTGGAGGTTCCGGTGGCTAAGGTCCGAAAGGGCGAATTTGTCATTGGGGTAAAGGCCCGCGGCGAGGTGCGCTCGTCGCGATCTGTGACGTTATCGGTGCCGCAGATACCGGACCCGCGCATCATCCGTTTGGCCGAGACCGGGAAGCCGGTGAAGAAGGGTGACGTAGTTGTTGAGTTTGACGGCGCGCAGCAGGAACAAACGTACCTCGACAAGGCGACCAGCGTCCGGACGGTGGATAAAGAGATCGTTCAGTTGAAGGCGTCGCATCGGATCGTCAACGAAATGGACGGCATGAATTTGATGACGGCGGGATACAACGTCGAGCGGTCGAAGCTGGAAGCGTCGAAGGCTGAGATTCTGTCTGAGATCGAAGGCAAGAAGAACCGGATTGATGTGACGACGACCGAGGGTGACCTCGACCAGGTGAAGACCACGGTGAAGGCGCACAAGACGACGCAAGAGGCCGATGTGGAGCGTCTGGACCAGAAGAAAGATAAGACGGTCCGGGATGCGGAGCGGGCCAAGAGCTATCTTTCAAAGATGACGATTTTGGCGCCAAACGATGGGATTGTGAATATTCTGCCGAATACGCGGACGTCTGGAGCGTTCGGCTCGTCGCTACCTCCCTTTAAGGAAGGTGACCGGGCGTGGACGGGGGCGGCGATCGCCGAGATTCCCGATCTTAGCTCGATGCGGATGGAGTTGAAACTGGACGAAGTGGATCGGGGCAAGTTGCAGTTGGGCCAGAAGCTGAGAATTCGCGTAGACGCGATTCCGGAGCTGGAATTTGATGCCGAGTTGGACTGGATCAGCCCGATCGCGGCGGTGGTTTGGAAGGGTATGGGGTTGACCGAGAAGACTTTTCCGGCCCGAGCCACTCTAGCGAAGGTTGATCCGCGATTGCGTCCAGGAATGAGCAGCAGTGCCGAGATCATCATCGAGAGCGCGCCGGAGACAATCTTGATTCCTGCGCGGGCGAGCTTTTTGTACAAGGGCAAGCCGGCGGTTTGGATTCAAAAGGGTGAGCGTTTTGAAATTCGGACGATCGAAGTGGGGAAGCGAAACGAGACCGACTTAGTTGTTCTGAAGGGATTGAAGCCTGGCGATACGATTGCGATGGAAGATCCGGCCGAAGCGGCGAAACGGGCAAAAAAACTGTAGGCGGAACGAGAAATGAAAAAGCTTTTGATCCGATTGGGCGTCTTGGTGATTTTGGTCGGCGCGGCGTGGGCGAGTTATCAATTTGTCCAGCAGTTACCGCAGCGGCAGTCGTTGATCCCGACGACGAAGGTTCGGCAAGGCGATATTGTCGTGAAGACATTTGCCCGGGGCGAACTGCGGGCGGTTCGGTCCGCGACTTTGACGGCGCCCAACTTATTCGGCACGGTACAGGTTACGAAGCTTGCTGAAATCGGTTCGTTCGCCCGGGATAAGGATCTCGTGGTGGAGTTTGACGACGCGGAACTGTTGTCTCGATTGGAAGAGAAGCAACTGGAAATCGATCAGATTGATGAGCAGTTCAAGAAGTCGCAGGCCGATTTGGCGATCCGGAATAACTCGGACCAAGTGGAGTTGTTGCGGGCTCGTTACGCGGTGCGCCGATCTGAACTCGAAGTGAAGCGGAATGAGTTGCTATCGCCGATCGACGCGAAGCGCAACGAGTTGAATCTGGAAGAGTCGAAGCGCCGGTTGAAGCAGTTGGAGAGTGACATCAAGTCTCGACAGGAGCAGGCGGAAGCCGAGTTGGCCGTTTTGCGGGAGAAGCGCCAGAAGGCCGTGGTGGAAATGGCTCGCGAACGGGCTCGATTGAATCAGGTGAAGGTTTTGGCACCGATGAGTGGTCTTGTTGCTATTCGGCAGAATCAGACTAGTCGGATGGGTGTGGGATTTGACGTGCCGGACATCCGGGAAGGCGATCAGGTGCAGCCCGGAATGCCCATTGCGGACGTTCTTGACCTTTCCGAGCTGGAAGTTTTGGGTCGCGTGGGCGAGTTGGACCGCGCGAATTTGAACGAAGGGCAATCGGTTTTGTTGCGGCTCGACGCGGTGCCCGGCAAGCAGTTTGACGGAAAGATTAAGTCGATGTCCTCGACGGCGAGCGCGAACGTGATGTCGAGTGACCCGGCGAA
>JANODS010001701.1:0-7485 GCA_031412835.1 Acidobacteriota bacterium
GCTCGGAATTCGTCGCGCTCGACCGCCGCGACAATTTGATCAACAGCGCAATCGTCTTCGGCAGTGAGGCCGCGGCCCAGCGCGTAGCCGAGGAGTTTGTGGGTGAGGTTGCGGAAGACCTGACTCTTCTTTGTCAGCAGAACGCGCTTCAGCTCCACGGGGCCGTTGTAGGACGTTCCATCCGGCAGCACGCCGGAGGCATCAATAGGCAGACCGGCTTCGGTCTCTCTCCAACGACCGAGCGAATCGTAGTTTTCGAGACCGAAGCCCAAGGGGTCGATGCGGCTGTGGCATCCGGCGCAGGTCGGGTTGGCGCGATGTTGTTCGAGGCGCGCCCGCAGGGTTTGCGGGGTCGCACCGCCGTGCTCCTTCAGTTCAGGGACGTTGGGAGGCGGTGGGGGGGGCGGGGTACCGAGCAGTGATTCGAGGATCCACTTGCCGCGCAGAACGGGGCTGGTGCGCGTGGGGTACGAGCTAACCGCGAGCACCGCCGCCATCGTGATCAGTCCCCCGCGGTGCGAACCGGCGGGCATGTCGAAGCGCTTCGGCTGCTGGCGAAGGTCCTTCGAAGGGATGTTGTAGAAGCGCGCGAGCTTGTTGCTGACGACGGAGTATGGCGCGTCGAGCAAGTTCGTGAGGGGCTCATTTTGCATCAGCACTTCCTGGAAGAACAGAGCCGGCTCGTACAACATGCCAGACTGAATTTCGGCTTCGTAGTACTCGGGGGATACCTTCGGATCGGGCTTGATGTCGCGGCCGAGTTCGCGGATGGAGAGCCACTGGCCGACGAAGTTTTCGGCGAACTCGATGGACTTCTGATCCTTCATCAAGCGGATCGCCTGGGCGGAGAGAACGGCCGGATCGGACAGCTTGTTTTCGCCGGCCAGCTTCAGCAGTTCGGCGTCGGGCATGCCGCCCCAAAGGAAGTAGCTGAGTCGGCTGGCGAGGGCGAAATCGAGGGTGGAATTTTCGAGGCGGAAAAGAAAGTGAGGCGAAAGCAACACGCCCTGGAGCGCGAAACTGATGGCGTCATCGTAGCTGTCGCCGCGCTTTTGGGCAGCGTCAAAAAGTGCTATATAGCGGTCGATCTCGGCGGGTTGAACGGGCCGTCGAAAAGCCCGCGGCAGGAACTTGGTGAGGGTGGCGCGGGCGTCGGGCTCCTTCGTCAAGAACGCGGCGCGCGATTTCGGATCCTTCATTGCGTAGTCGAGGGCGATCTTGGCCGCTTCCAGATATTTTTCGGCGTGGATGGGAGACAAGAACAGGGTCTCCGCGGCGTTGTCGAATCCTTCGCCGCCAGCGCCATCGGCAGGCAGGTTACGGCCGGCGTTGACGGGGATGTTGAGCAGGTCGCGGACGGTGGCCGTGTATTCGTTTCGATTCAATCGACGCAAGGGAAACGGCGGCGGCGTGATGCCATCGGCGCAGGCCGCCGTGTGCAACTTCGTCGTCACCCAATTGCTGAACTTCTCTCGATCCACCATCGAGACGGGGAGCGAGCCCGGCGGCGGCATATCTCCTTCCCGCACCCGATTGGCGACCCGGCTCCAGAGCTTGGAGCGCGCAATCACGGACTGCTCATCCGGAAACTGGGTCATATCAAAACCACCCACCGCGCCCTTTCCGGAGTGGCATTTTTGACAATTCGTCCGCAACAAGGATTGCGCGTCGCCGAACGCAAACGGGTCGGCGGCGAGAGCCACTGGAGCCAATAGGAAAAGAAACTTTAACATGCCTATCCAGCTCCAGTATGACTGAAAAAACGCGCCACAGCTACGGGACTAAAACACGAACCGGAGCCCGAACTGAATGTTTCGCGGGTTGCCGCCTTGCACGATCTGGCCGAACTGCGCGCTGGCCACATCGGTGGTGGGACCGCGCGCGTCCAGAGCCGGGGTGTTCGAGATGTTGAAGAACTCGGCCCGGAACTGGACGTTGAACCGCTCGCGGAAGTAGGTGTTCTTGAGGAGCGAGAAGTCCACATTGACCCGGCCCGGACCACGCAACCGTGGCTGACTAACGCTGTCGGTCGGCAGCGTGTAAGGCGCGGCCCGTTCAAAGGCCGTGGTATCGAACCAGCGGGTCAAGGTCTGCTGACCATCTGGCAATACGGGATCCTTAAGCCGATTCGCCCGCCCGTTGGTCGAACTAAAGTTGAACAAGTTCGTCACGTCCGGCGCGGTGATCAACACTGGGCGCCCTTTTTGCAGCACGGTGATGCTGCTGAACTGCCAACCGCCAATAAACTTCGAAGCGATCCCTCCTTCGGAGAGGAACCGCTTGCCCTTGCCGAAGGGCAGGTCGTACAACATGCTCACTACCAGGCGTTGCGGCACATCGTTGGCCTCAATGCCGCGGTTGTAACGCGCGTTGTAAAGGCTGTTCGACGGTCCGACGACCCAGGTGTTTGACTGCATCGTATTGGCGATGGTCTTCGACGCGGTATAGGAAGCGCTGAGCGTCATGCCCTGCGAATACTGCTTCTCCAGGCGCAAATACCAGCTTTGATAGCTCATATCGCCGTAAGGATCACGGAAGATTAAGAGGTCGAGGAACTGAGGATACGGCCGCAAGGCTTGCCGGGCTTGAATGGTCGGCCCCGACAGCGCACCCGTTCGAATCTTCCCAAAGAACGGATTCGGCACTGGGGCCAGCAAGCCAGTCCCCAACGACATCAGGGCAGGATCGTTCTGATTGCGCTGCCGATTCCAGTACATGTGCGTTGCCTTCGAACCGACATAGGCGGCTTCCAGCATCGTGGTTGAATTGAGCATCCGCTGGATCGAAAGGCTCCAGTTGCCGAGGTATGCATTCGGCCGGTACCGGGTATCGGCGCGAACGTTTTGTCCAGCGAAGTTTGTGTTGCGGTCTGGAATCGTGATGCCCCCCGCGAACGGGTTGGTCCACGATCCGCCTTCTGGCGGCGTGTTGATCAGCGCATTCGGCTGGCCCAAGAACAGAGCGTTCGACAAGAAGCTACCGTTGCCGAAGTCGGTCGCCGCGGCGTTAACCCCGACGAAGCTAGCGTAGAAGATGGCAGCGCCGGTGCGGATGACCGTCTTGGGATTCAACTGATAGGCCAAGCCTAAACGCGGCGACCAGTTTTTCCGGTTCGGGTCGGACTGGTAGCCACCCGGCTCGATCAACTTGAAGGTACCTTTGACGCCAGCCACGGGATCAACCGCGTTGAAATCGATGTAGCCGATTTGCCCGAACTTTTCGGCATACGGGGTGGTGTACTCATAGCGCATACCAAGGTTCAGAGTTAGCTTGTTCGTGATCCGCCAATCGTCCTGAATGTAGCCGGCCCAGTAGCGCTGATAGAGGAACAGAGGGCGGGTGATGGTGATGGCACCTGCCTGCGGCACGCCGAGTAAAAAACTGGCGAATCCGTGGCCGGAATTCAGCGCCGTCACGTTCGGGTCCGGCCCCTGGCTATAGAGTCGATCAAAGATGTATTGGCCGGACGACTGTTGGGAATTGAACGCGTTCAACTTAATGAGTTGGGTTTCAAAGCCGGCCTTCACTTTGTGCCGAGTGCGAATCAGCGTGGCGTGATACTGGGCTTGCCACGTGTCTTGTGGGTTCAAGTTACGGCCCACGCCGCCGAGTTGATCAAACTCGTTTGGCGCTGCGCCGGTCACCGCCAGCCCCGCGCCCTGCGCGTAGGTTTGGATCGAGACTTGGGGAAACTGCTGGAAGAGAATGTTGCGCGTCACGGCCGGGGTGAAGCCCAGCGAGGCGACGTCGAAGCCTTCGCTCAGCGGGCTCGAATCGAACTGGAGCCGCGTATAACTGATCCGACCTTCACCGAGAAATGTCGGCGAGAAGGTCGAAGTCAAGCTGATGAGCGCACTGTTGGCCGGATTCGAACTGAGCGACCGAGGCGGGAACGCCGGGTTCAACGCCACCTGAGTAGTACTTTTCAACTCCCGTCCGCCATAGCGGCCGTACAATCGATGCCGATCATTGATGTTATGGTCAATGCGACCGAACCAGGAGTCGGAATTCGTGATCGCCTTGCCCACTCGGAAGTAGTTGTTGATGAGCGCGGCCCCTTCTCCCTGCCGATTGCCCTCTCCCCAGAAAGGAGCCACCTTGGCGGAGATGGGATGAATGCGCGCCGTCGGAATTCGGTTGTTCGGGAAGGGATCTCGGATGACCCCGCCGGGCACGGCCGGATTGGCCCGGGTGGTAGTGTAGTCATAGATCGTGTTTAGTCGCCCGAGCCGATCAAAAGTCTGCGAAAAATCGCCTTGCTTTTGTGCCGCCGTGGGCACGGTCAACAGCGCTTGATCAGGGCTGCCTTGGCGGGTCCCTTCGTAAATCGCAAACCAGAACGTCCGATTCTTGATCAGCTTGCCGCCAGCGCCGGCACCGAACTCATTCCGTTGAAACAAGCCTTTGGGAACGCGGTTACGATTGTTTTGCCAAGTGTTGGAGTTCAAGTGGTCGTTGCGGAGAAACTCGTACACGACGCCATGGATCTGGTTGGTGCCCGACTTGGTCGCCACATTCACGATGCCGCCCGCAGCACGGCCGAACTCGGCTGAATACGTCGAGGTCTCAACCCTGAATTCGCCTACCGCTTCGAGCGGAACCGTGTACGCGGCACCGCCCTCGGTAGTGCCTCGCGATTCCCCGCCGTCGATCAGGACGCCGTTCTGCTGGGATAGGCCTCCGTTGATCTGCGAAGTGGTCGACACGCCGATGATGTCCTGCCCGGTGCCGCGCTGCCCAGAACTCGGGATGACGCCCGGTGCCGTAGCCGCGAGCGACAAAGGATTCCGGCCAAGCAACGGCAATTCCACCACCCGGCGCTGCTCCACTACTTTTCCCAAGCCCGACGACTGCGCCTCCAACTGTACCGCGGTCGCCGATACCTCCACCGCCTCGGTCACGGTACCTACTTCGAGCGAAAAATTGATCGTCGCCGTCAGGCCGACCGTCAGTCGCAGCCCCGTAACACGGGCGGGGCGGAATCCAGACTTGTCGGAGGTGACATCGTATTCACCGGGCGGTAGCGCCGGGATGAAATAGAGGCCAGCGGAGTTCGTCGTCGTCCGCGCTGTGACGTTGGTTCCGGTGTTCCGGATCGCCACGTTGGCACCGGGAACGATAGCGCCAGAGGAATCAGAAACGGTACCAGTTACGGTGGCTCTTTCGCCTTGAGGAAAGGCCGATACGGCGAAGCCTACAAGGATTATGGGTAAGAGATGAAGTCGGGTAGATTTCATTGTGACGTAAACTTGATCACATTTGAAATCTGAACGCAAGCGGGGATTGGCCGCTGGCTAACCACTTATCTTTGGACTTATGCCCCTACCGGCGGCGGCGTAGGAGCGCCAAGGTCCCTAAACCAGCTCCGAGGAGCGCGTAGGCTGATGGCTCTGGCGTCTGGACGCTCAACGTGAAAGTACCGCCGTAGTCGTTTCCGCCAAAGAATCCAGGAGTGTTCGAATACGGACCCACTAGATTGCCGCCGGAGCGAGCCTGCGACAGCGCCGTTAGCGTGATTCGGTAGTCCCCGTTGACGTAGAGGAGGGTGTTGGCTCCATTCACGAGCAACCCATCCAGCCGGTGGGTAAACGGGCCACCGTTGGCCGCGAACGTGCCGCTGTTGGCCGTCACCAGGGCAGAGATTCCCGGGGTATTATCATTTCCACCAAAAAAGAGATTCAACCCGAACTGACCCGGGTTCTGTATGGCTGGCTGCGCGCGAAAGGCAAACGTATAGTTGCCGACCGTGTTCAACGGGACGTTGATGCGGGCACTCGCTCCGTTCCCCGAATTTATCGGCGTTACGCCATCGAGGGCGTTACGCCATCGAGAAGGTAGAGATTGAAAATAATATCGCTGCCCAGGGTGTTCCAAACTTCAAGCGTCGTGTTGCCCTGCGGGCCCGCCGTGAAGAAGGTGGCACCGGTCAATGAGGCCGCGGCCGACAGTTCGCAACCGACGAGGGTCGCGGCGAATGCTAGTACGATTGCTTTCATGGTTTTAGGGTGAACCACTAGTAATACCCAAAAAATACCCCTACGGGAATACTCCGTACGGGTGACCTCGCTTGGCAAACGAGCGGTCGCGTGCGAGGCTGAACGGTGGGAGGTTCAAAGAATGAAACGTTTCTTTCTTTTTTCGGTGGGTGGAATCGCCGCGCTAGTCGGCATCGTTTTTGGAATCGGCGCGTTGCATTCACCCGACTTTCACGCGCAAGCTTCCGTTGAGATAGCCCGGCCAAGACAACAAGTTTATGAGTTCTTGACCAACGCGGAGAACCTGCCAAAGTGGTCGCCGGAGATCGAAAAGGTCGTCAAGCTGAGTGTGGAGCCGCTTCGCTTCCAAGTGTCGAGCCGCGGTGCCTCCAACGTGGTCGAGTACTACGACCTGCAACCGCCCCGTACTTTTGCCAGTCGTACCGCCATGCCCGAGATGGGAGTCAGCGGGATTTGGCGGATCGAAATCGAGCCCTCGAGCAACGGATGCAAGGTAACGTCAAGGGTCGAAATGAAGATCGAAAGCGCCCGTTGGCGGGCGATCGCCCAGTTCATGGATGCCAACGCCGAAGAGCAAAAGACTCTTACCTCGCTGAAAAAATACTTAGAGAAGTAAGTCTTTCACAACCTGGCCGTGGACATCGGTCAGGCGGAAATAGCGACCCTGAAAGCGATAGGTAAGTTTCGTATGATCGACGCCGAGTAAGTGAAGCAAGGTCGCTTGTAGATCATGAACGTGCACCGGGTCCTTCACGACGTTGTAACTGTACTCGTCGGTTTCGCCGTGGACGACGCCGGGTTTAGTGCCGCCTCCGGCCATCCACATGGAGAAGCAGCGCGGATGATGATCGCGGCCATAGTCTCCTTCCTTCAATTGGCCCTGGCAGTAGACCGTCCGCCCGAACTCCCCCCCCCAAACTACGAGCGTGTCATCCAACATGCCCCGTTGCTGAAGGTCCCGCACCAGCGCGGCCGACGGCTGGTCGGTCTCTTGACAGCGGTTCGGCATCAACTTCGGCAGGTTGCCATGGTGGTCCCAATCGCGATGATACAGCTGGATGAAGCGAACGCCGCGCTCGGCCAAGCGCCGGGCCATCAGACAGTTGTAGGCGAACGTCCCTGGCTTTCGGGCGTCCGGACCGTATAAGTCGAACGTACTCGTCGGCTCCTTACTCAGGTCTGTCAACTCTGGAACCGAAGCCTGCATCGCGAAAGCCATCTCGTATTGCGCAATCCGGGTGGATATTTCCGGGTCGCCCGACTCGGCCAAGTTCTTTTGATTCAGTTCGGCCAAGGTATCGAGATAGGCCCGCCGATCACTTCGATCAAAGCCAGCCGGATCCTGTAAGTAGAGCACCGGTGACCCGACGCTGCGAAACTTGACGCCTTGATAGCGCGATGGCAAGAAGCCCGCTCCCCACAGGCGATCGTAGAGCGGTTGGCCGCCGCCCCCGGCGCCGGGCGAGATCAGGACGATGAAGCCGGGGAG
>JANODS010001702.1:0-1651 GCA_031412835.1 Acidobacteriota bacterium
CCCGCCTTCCTCGGCTGTCCTCAAAGCGAATGAGCCCGCCCGGATCCGGGTGCCAATCCCGATAGCTGGCTAGATTGGCGTCCCGATCCAGGGAATAGTGGTTGCTCGCCTCCCCTTGAACCGTGAACCACAACCGGCCGCGCGTATCCTCGAGTAGCCGGTCCAGCCGCAGCCGCGTCACGTCCGTGACACCCGGAATCCGGGGCAGCCGCGTCCATTCCCCATATGCGAAGCGCCACAACCCCGTGCTGTCTCGCAGCCACTCGCCACAGAATATCCGATCTTCCCCCAAAACCGCCCCCATCCCGATGCGGTTGGCGGATGCCGCCCCAGGGTGGGCCTTCTCGATCTGCACCGTTTTCATGGTTCCGTGGTCAAACTTCGCCACACCCTTTTCGGTGTAAATCCAAACGGCACCGCGCTCGTCCTCATCAATACGACTCACCTTATTATTCGGCAGCCCGTTCGAAGTGTCGTAGGTCCGAAAGAGCCCGTCGCGGTAGCGTACTACGCCGTTCCGCAGCGTACCGGCCCACAGAGCACCGCTCCCGTCTTCCATCAGCGCAAACGACGCGTACCGGTTGGTCTTTAGTTGAGGGGTGTTCCCCGTGCTGAAGAGCCGGAAGCGGAGCCCATCAAAACGGACGAGGCCGGACTCGGTCGTCAGCCAGATATATCCGTCCCGCGTCTGCCGTATCGCCTTGATTAGGTTATCCGGTAGCCCGTTTTCAGTCGTCCAAAAATCGACTTGATACTTCGAATCGTCGTCGCCGGCGATCAGGCTAGTCAACGGGAGGAGTGCGATCCAGCAGAGGGCAAGAAATCTAGGCAACGTAGGTGGACGACCGAAGGGAGCTATCAGCGAACGCAAATCTCTTGTGTAGCACAAGCGAAAGCCGCGGTGCTCAGTTCGTCGCCTCGGCGAACAAATGCGCGTCAAATTCATGCTCGGAGGCCGGCGCATCCATCTGCCGAATGAACTCTCCGAACAGGCGGGCTCGCAGTTGGGCAAAGCGCAATGTCCTCCTCGCAAGTAACCCGTTCGGCCAGTTCTTCCGGCGTCAGCTCCGGACCCATCGTGTACTTCATGCAAAGGTCCTTCCCCCGGCTCGTCCCGAAGAACCGGGCCGTACTCTCGTACCGGTATCCGGTATAGCCCCGAATCGTATCGTGACCATTGCACGTCTGCTTCTCCGCTTCGGGACGGCCGAAAAACGTGCGCGTCGTGTTGCTGATCGCTTCGATTTCGGCCTCGGTCATGCCGTGGTTCTTCACGTAGAAGAAGCCGGAACCGGTGACGGATTTCCGTAGCGCCTCCAGAGCTGTGCGTCTGGCTTCTTCGCCGGCGTCTCCCCGCAAAGCCACCAGATCCAGCACGGGCACCCCCGCCGGAGCGTCCGCCTCGGCATACCAAGCCATCTGCCCTGTCTCGCGAGGGCTAAAATCCCAGTTCTCGCGGACGTTTTCCTGTTCACCGGTCATCGCCGTCTCCTTCCTTCGGATCGAAAAGCTCGATTTCGTAGATTAGCCATCCCACACCTGGGAGAGCTTCCCCGTAGCCTCCATCGCAGAAACGGTGGCCAAGCGTGAAGTTCTGGTGGTAAGGCATCACCAGGTCGCGCCCAAAGGTCTGCCGGCTAATGCGCATGTA
>JANODS010001703.1:0-2609 GCA_031412835.1 Acidobacteriota bacterium
CAGCCGAAGGCCAAGCAGATGTGTTCCCTCGAAAGGCTGGTTCTGTCCTCAGAATGCACTTTACACCTAGTCGAAGTCGATCAATGCCCGCTGCTCCTGGCGGTGTCCAGCAAGGGTGTGGTTGCGATTCCAATCCCTCAAAACGAAAGGTTTCTCAGTCAATCAATCGGAGGTGCTCGATGAACCTCCCAAGGCGGCCGCACCGCACAATTCTAATGTTTGGACTTTTCGGACTTCTCTGTGTGCCGACCGCTCCGGCTGCACCTCGGCCCAATAGTGAATTTCGAATGGAACTACCTGGTAAGGCAGCGAAGTCAAAATTGATCGAAGAACCCGTTGGACTGCCGATGCAAGTCGTCCTGATGTTCACCGGGCTAACAGTGCTCCCCGCGGTACTCATGTCACTAACTCCGTTCCTTCGGATTACGCTTGTACTCCATTTTCTACGCCAAGCTATCGGTACCCAGACCGCTCCCTCGAATCCGGTTCTGGTTGGGCTAGGTTTATTCCTGACCGTGCTCATTATGAATCCGGTGCTCACAGAAGTTCAGGAAAAGGCGTGGAAGCCCTATGAGTCGGGTCAGATGTCGTTGAGTGAAGCCGCTGCGGCGGGCCAAGCGCCATTGAAAGCATTCCTCATCCGGTATGTCCGCGAAAAAGATGTCAAGACATTACTCGAGATTTCGAAATCGCCTGCTCCCGCGAAACCTGAAGACTTGGACTTAAAGATCTTGTGTCCCGCCTATGTTCTGAGCGAATTGAAAACGGGCTTTCAGATTGGAGCTATGCTGTTCCTTCCCTTTTTGGTAATTGACATTTTGGTTGCCTCGGTCACGCTCTCGGTCGGGATTGTGCAGCTCCCTCCGGTTATGGTTTCCGCACCGTTCAAAATCCTCCTCTTCGTTTTGATCGATGGCTGGAATCTAGTAGTCGGATCTTTGGTGAAGTCCTTTTATTGATGGAACTGATTTCCCTATGACTACTTCACTCGTTATTGAGATTATTCGACAAGCATTTACGCAGTGTTTCTGGCTGTGTCTGCCGCTGCTAGGCGTAGGTTTCGTGGCTGGTATTTTGATCAGCCTCCTTCAGATCGTGACCTCGATTCAGGACTCGGCGTTCGGAACGGTGCCCCGTTTGGCCGCTTTTCTCTTAGCGCTATTCGTCTTCCTCCCCTGGATGCTCTACCGCATCACCGAGTACGCCGTCTCGATTCTTGGACACCTGGACAAATATGCAGGATAACCTAACAAACTGGGGGCCAAGCCTCGACGCGGGTGACTTGATCATTCCGCACGGCTTTTTCATTCACTTTCTAATGACCCTGTTTCGGGTGGGCGGGATCTTTGCCTTCGTTCCGATTCCAGGACTCAAGTCGGCCTTGGACCCGACGAGAATCGGCTTGGTCGTCCTTCTTAGTTGGTTGGTCTTTCCGCTGACTCCGCTTACACAATCCGTGCCGGCGACTTTGTCCGGCGCATTGGGCCTCATGATTTCAGAAGTGAGCCTCGGACTCGTGTTCGGGCTATCGATTCAGTTTCTCCATGAAGGAATATTGATCGGTGCCCAAATTCTGAGCGTTCAGGCTGGCTATTCCTACGCGTCGACGATAGATCCCACCTCCGAAGCAGACTCTTCAGTCCTTCAAGTCATTCTCGTCCTCGGAGCCTCTCTGTTCTTCCTTACTCTCGGATTGGACCGGGTGCTGCTCAAAGCGGTCGTGAGTTCTTTTGACGCGTACCCTCCAGGAGCATTCGTGGCGAGCCTCTCTACCGCAGCGAATGTCATCGCGATTAGCGGGGAGATGTTCTCGCGGGGCCTTCGGGTGGCCGCGCCCATTGTCGGGGTGTTAGTGCTCGTCGACGTGGCGATGGCTCTTCTGTCGAGGTTGCAGCCTCAGATGCAGCTTCTGAATCTTTCATTTCCCCTCAAGATGTTGCTGAGTCTGGTCGGTCTGGCCTTGGCAATCCAGACGTTGCCTGCCGGAGTCGAGGCGTCTGCCGAGACCACGTTTCGGTTCATAAATTCGATCCTGGCAAAGGAAGGCTCATAAATGGCGGATGGCAATCGGACGGAAAAACCCTCTGCCCGCAAGCTCCTGAAGACCCGCGAAGAGGGTAACTATGTCGTCAGTAAGGAGTTCACTGCCGCCATTCAATTCACCGTTTTCTTTATCCTCTTGATTCAATTTGGTGATCGGTTTGGAATGGGTTGCCGCACTTTCATCTATGGCTGGGTACGCGAGGCTTTCTCTCTCAGGGAAGTTCAGAGGGAAGCGCTCCCGGAACTAGTCCAGAGAGGTTTGCTGCCTTACCTGCTTCCTATCCTCGGTCTTGGCTCCGTGCTTACCTTCGCCACGATTGCGGCACAATTGGCCGTATCACAACTGGGCATCTCGGGAATGAAGCTGGCACCGCAGTTTTCCAAGTTGAATCCGCTATCCCGTATCAAAGAGATGCCGCGACAAAACGTGACTAGCGCGTTGCAGGCAAGCGTCCTGCTACCGGTGTTTCTGGGCGCAATCTATTTTCTGGTTGAAACCAACGCCGTCAGCCTCCTTCGCCTCCCTTACCAGTCCATCGCCAGCGGAGAATTCACAATTCTCGCGA
>JANODS010001704.1:0-4900 GCA_031412835.1 Acidobacteriota bacterium
GGGTCCGTTGACGTACGTCGGGCGAGGCTTGAGTTTTGTGAACTCGAAGTTCCGGATCCCGGCGGTGAACTCGTTCTCGATTGGGTTGCAGCACTTACTGTTCAAGGGCGCGAAGCTGGAGGTAACGTACTCGGGGAGTCGGGCGCAGAACCTGCAAAACTCGAAGCTGTACAACGAGGCCGAGTACGGGTTTCGGGACCAGTGCAGCTTCCTGAACGGTGGCAATCCGGCGTTTTGCGACCAGCAGTTGCCGAACCCGTTTCGAGGACTCGCCCCGCTCGAAGGAACGACTTGGTACGAGTCCGCGAACTTGTCTCGGGCGCAGTTGTTACGGCCCTATCCGCAGTACGGCGCGCTGACGGAGCTGATGCGGAACGAGGGGGGAAGCTGGTACAACTCGGTGCAGACATCGTTGACGATTCGGAACAAGTGGACGAACCTGCTGGCGAACTATACCTTTTCAAAGAACGTGGAACGGGCTGGGTTTTTGGATCCGCTGCGGGACGTGATGCAGCAGGGCTTGGCCAACTTTGATAAGCCGCATCGGCTGGTGATCAGCGCGGTGACGCCGATTCCGCTGGGGCGGGGAACGAGCGGGTGGCGGGCACGTCTACTGAAGGGTTGGGAGACGTCGACGATCTACTCTTTACAGTCTGGTCGACCGCAACCGTTGCCGGGCAACGTGCTCTATGTGAAAGAGGCCAAGCTGCCGTCGAAGTGGGACGGGGCGCGGGTGCAGGGCTGGAGTCCGTGTGTACAGCGGTGGAACGAGAACAACACGATCACTTGGATGCCGTACAGTTTGGAAGCGGGCTGCACGGAGCCGAACTTCGTGATTCTGCCGCGGTTCTCGCCCCGGTTTACTCCGTTTCGTGACGGGCGACTACGGGTGCAGGGCTCGAAGATGCTGGACATGTCGTTGAACAAGACGACGCAGTTGAACGAGCGGTTTCGGGTGCAGTTCCGGGCCGAGGTGTTCAACGTGACGAACTCGTTCTTCCTGGTGAACGCGCAGTTTGAGACGGACCCGGAGAACGTGAACTTTGGGAGCATTATCAAGGCGGCGGCGAGCGCGCCGAACTCGAACTATCCCCGGCAGATTCAGTTGGCCGTGAAGTTCCTCTGGTAGACCGCTACATCATGGGTTTGGAGGCTCGGCTGGCGGGCGGTGACGCGCGGACCGCGCGCTCAAAGGCCCAGGCGCGGATTTGGGTGATCTGCTCCTTCATGGTGCGGGCGAGGGAGACGATGCTGACGGCGGTCGTGAGGAGATCTTGGTTTGTGACTTCGCGATCAGCCAAGCGGGCCTTGGTGATGGCGGAGACGACACACTGCTCGACTTCGGCACCGGACCAGCCGACGGTGAACTGGGTGAGCTGATCGAGATCGAGGTCGGCGAGCGGGACGCCGCGGCGTTGGAGGTGGATGCGGAAGATCTCGGTGCGCTCGTCGTCGACGGGGAGATCGACGAAGAAGACCTCGTCGAAGCGGCCTTTCCGAAGGAGCTCGGCGGGGAGGACGTCGATACGATTGGCGGTGGCGGCGACGAAGAGGCCGCGGGTTTTCTCCTGCATCCAAGTGAGGAAGAAGCCGAACATACGGCCGGACTCGCCGCCGGTGACTTGGGTGGAGACGGCGTTTTCGATCTCGTCGAACCAGAGGACGGCGGGGGCCATTTCCTCCATCATGCGGCAGGACTCGGCGAAGACGACTTCCGGCTTGCCATGGCGGCCGGAGAAGATTTCGTTCATGTCGATGCGGTAGAGGGGCAGGCCGAAGCAACTGGCGATGGCCTTGACCGATAGGCTTTTGCCGCAGCCGGGGATGCCCATGAGGAGGACGCCTTTGGGGACGATTTCGGAGCTGACCTCCTCACGAAGTTCGAAGAGCCTTTGGCGATCGAGGAGCCATTTCTTGTGGCCGTCGACACCGCCGTTTTCGTTGATGTTGGTGGGGGTGGGGAGGAACTCGATGACGCCGCTGCGGTTGACGAGGAGACGCTTTTCTTCGAGCAGGGCGGGGATTGAAGTGGCGCTGAGAACGGGGTTGGCGGCAAGGGCGCGGCGGAGGGCGAAGCGGGCTTCGTCGAGGGTTAGGCCCTTCAGCGCGCGAGCGAATTGGTTGACGAGGGGGAGAGGTGCTTCGGGCCGTTCGTCGTGGAGGAAGGCGGCGAGTTCGACTTCGTCCGGGGGGCGGAGTTCGACGAAGACGAGGCTGCGTTCGAGCTCTTCGGGGATGGCGCGGACGGGGGAGGTGATGACGACGAACTTCTGGCGATCAAAGCAGGCGGGTTCGGCGTCGCGGAGACGGCGGCGGACTTCGGAGAAGTCGCGGAGGGGCTCGTGGAAGTCCTTGAGATGGAAGATGGCGGGGTGGGGATGGGCAATGATGAAGTCGAGGGCGCCGCGGGCGGATTCGGTGCCGGGGACGGGCGGTTGGTCGTGGAGATGGAGGCCTTCGGTGAGGCTCCAGGTCCAGACGGGGAGGGCGAGTTCGGCGAGGAGGCGGCCGATGCGGAGTTCTTCGGAGGAACGGATGTAGGAGAGGGGGCGGCCGGATTGGAAGATCTCGCGCAGGGCGCGGGCGGCGCGGCTCTCGGGAGCGGAGTGGGTCATGAGTTCTCAGTATGGACGCACGGGAGCTACCGAAGGCCGGGAGTGTTGACGGGAATACTCCAAAGAGTTCCGCCGGCGGTGATGAAGAGGGTCTTGCGGTCGGCGTTGCCGAAGGCGCAGTTGGTGACTTCGTCGACGGGGACGGGGAGGAACGCCAGGAGCTTGCCTTTGGGGGAGAGGACGTAGACGCCTCCTTTGAATTGGTCGGCGGTTTCGTGGGGCGGATGGGGCTTGTTGAGCCCGCCGGCGACGTAGAGGCGGCCTTTGCGGTCGAGCTTGATGCCGTCGGGGCCGCGGCCGGTTTTCCAGTCGAAGAGGAGGCGGCGGGAGGCTGGGTCGATGGTGCCATCGGGGCGGAGGCGGAAGCGGTAGAGCTTGCGGGCGCCGCCGGGGGTGTTGTTATTGTTGTCGGCGACGTAGAGGGTCTTGTCGTCAGCAGTGACGAAGAGGCCGTTGGGGCGTTCGAGCTCGCCGGCGATGATTCGGGTGACTTTGCCGGGGGAGTCGATGCGGTAGACGCCTTCGACGGTCATCTCCATGGAGTCGCGGGGGCCGTAGCGGGGGTCGGAGAAGTAGATGCGGCCTTTGGAGTCGATGGTGAGGTCGTTGGGGGAGTTGTAGCGGTGCCCTTCGTAGCGGTCGGTGAGGACGGTGATGGTGCCATCGAGTTCGGTGCGGGTGATGCGGCGGTTGGCGGCTTCGCAGACGATGAGGCGGCCTTGGGGATCGAAGAGGAGGCCGTTAGAGCCGCCGGAGGGGTTGCGGATGACGGTGGTGGAGCCGTCGGCGTTGCGGCGCTGGATGCGGTTGCCACCGCTGTAGTAGAGGCCGCCTTGCGGGCCCCAGACGGGGCCTTCGCCGGCCCCGGCGGAATCGACGAGGGAGGGCTTGGCACCAGGGGCGACGGGCGGGTCGGCGGCGAGGGCGGAGACGGCGAGGGCGAGTAGGAGCAGGGGGCGCATATTAGATTTTACGGAGGGTGGCGAGGGGCTGGCCGGCGGCGTCGCGGAGGGTGAGCGTGGCGGCTTCGAGAGCGAAGGAGGCGGTTTTACCAAGGGCGCGGAAGAGGTCTACTTCGACTTTCATGCGGTCGCCTTCGCAGGCCATTTTGGTGGAGACGATGCTTGTGACGCTGAGGGCGGAGCCGGAGGTGGTGTAGCCCGCACTGTACTTGTTGCAGCCGGCGAAGCCAGAGGCACCGCCGTCGGCGGAGAGATTGAGTGTGGCCGGGCGGGTGAGCGTGACGGGTTGGCCGGCGAGGGAGGCGAGTTCCCATTTACCGACGGGGGAGAAGGGTTGATTCATGATCTTAGTTGTGGCAACGGCGGGGGCGGGGGCGCTTGCGTCAATACAGTTCGAGAGGGTGACGACGCCGGAGGCGAAGGTGGCTTCCGGGCCCTTGATGCTGAGGAGGGAGAAGCCGTCCGAGAAGGAGAAGGTGGAGATGGACGGGAGTTTGAGACGGGGCTTGCCGGGGATGGTGACCTCGGCGCGGTTCCCAGAGTAGGCGACTTCGAAGGTCTGGCCGCCGGTGCAGTTGTAGCGGACGGGTTTGGGGGCCGCGAGCAGGAGGCAGGGTAGGAGGACGAGTAGGAGTTTCATGGGTGTGATGTCCATAGCGATTGTAAGCGGTTTCGGGGTGTGGGCGGAAGAAAAGAGGGGCTCTGGTCGTCGTTGCCTCGCTAGGCGCGGTGAAATTAGGTGGGCTTCGGTTGGAGTAAGGCTGGGTATTCTTTGACGGCCTGCCAGGCGGCCATGGCGATGGCCATGACTAAGTCGTCGTGCTCCTGCTGGTCGCCGGAAGGCTGGAACTGGACTAACTCGCGCTCCATATCGGGGAAGCCGGGGGCGTCTTGGTCTAACTCGATGTGGCCGATTTCGAAGAGCATCTTCAGGGTATTGACCATGTCGGTGCGGGGCAGGCTTTGGTAGCCGTCCTTCAGAAAATTGGCCTTGTGGCCTCCGGTGAGGCAGATGGGTATGATCCGGGCTCGGGTTTGATCCTTTCGGATCAGTTCGACGACCGTGTGACCATTGCCGGTCGCATCGATGAGCAGGGTGTCCGTCCTCGTCGGGTCCGCTGTATTGGGGGCAAACCGTTGCAGGGTGCGTCGGACGAAACCGGGAATCGTCGTGGTCTCGGTATCGATGGCCAACCGGGCGGAGTAGCGGAGCAGTAGCTTGGGATGCTCGGCTACCTTGTTGGTCGCGTAGTTCTTTTCGCCGTATTGCCAGCGGAGTTCGAGGATGGCTAAAGCGGTGTGATCCTGCCGTTTGCCGAGGTC
>JANODS010001705.1:0-1046 GCA_031412835.1 Acidobacteriota bacterium
AAATTCGGGCGCATGGTGGCCAGCGGGATCACGTTCCTAGCGACGGTGCTGAAGCGGGCGGTGGGAATCTGGTTATTGGCGAATGGCATCCGGGTGTAGGAGCCGGAGGGCTCGAGCGTGGTAGTTGCGGGATCGTAAATCGGCAGGAGGGCGCCATTCTGATCCTTCCAATTTCCGAAGTTGCCCTGGTACATTTCGGCGAGGGGAATGGTGAATTGATCGGCGCGGGGGCCGGTACGGTTGCGGAAGAATTCGGAGGAGAAGAAGAAGAACGACTTGTTGCGGCCGTCGTAGATTTTGGGGATCCAGACGGGTCCGCCGATGGTGCCGCCGAAGTCGTGTTGTTTTAGGACGGGCTTGCGTTTTCTGTTGGCGTTGTCGAAGAAGCCGGAGGCGTCGAGGTAGTCGTTGCGGAGAAATTCGTAGACGTTGCCGTGGAACTGGTTAGTGCCGGATTTGGAGACGAAGGCGAAGGCTCCGCCGCCGGCGTGGCCGAACTCGGCTTTGAAGCCGTTGGTATCGACGGCGAATTCCTGGATGGCGTCAACGGAGGGGGAGTTGACCATGGTCCAAAGGCGTTGTTCAAAGGGGGCGGCGGGGGTGGCCGAGATGCCATCGATCGTGAGATCCCAGCCGCCTTCCTGACCGCCGGCGACGGTGATGTTGCCACCGCCTTTGGCTTCGGGGACGATGGAGACGAGATCGAGGGGAGAGCGGAGTTGGCCGCCGACGACGAGGGGAAGATCTTCGACGAATTTGGGGGTGACGGCGGTGTTGACGCGGGCGGAATCCGTTTGGAGGAGGGTGGCTTGGGAGGTGACTTGAACGGAGTCGGAGACTTGGCCGAGTTGGAGGGAGATATCGGCGCGGACGGTGGCGCCGGGGGTGAGGGTGATGCCGGAGGTGAGTGAGATTTTGAAGCCTTGGGCTTCGGTTTTGAGTCGGTACTGGCCGACGATGAGTTGGGGGATGACAAACTCACCGACGGCATTGACTTTGGCCGAGCGGGAGGCGTTGGTGTCGACTTGGGTGGCGGTGACGGTGGC
>JANODS010001706.1:0-1412 GCA_031412835.1 Acidobacteriota bacterium
GACGATGCGCCGGGCGATGTTCAGATGAGCGGTCGCATCGCCCCAATACAGCAGGTAGCCGTGCTGCCAGAACCAAGCGATGGCGGCCACGCTGAGTCCGAGCAACACCGGCAAAACCGCCAGCACTGGAGGCAGCGTCCAACGCCGCTTCTTGCTCTTTTTTCCTTTAGAAGTCCGTGAACTTCCGGAACTCTTGGAACCTGGCATCAATCTCCGCGCGCTGCAAGGTCCGGAACCGGTCCACGCCAAATTTCTCGCAGCAATAGCTTCCCATCACCGACCCGTAGATCACCGCCCGGCTCAATTCCCGGCGGTCAATGTGGCCCTTGCCGAGGTCGATGCCTTCCTGGGCCAAGTAGCCCATGAAGCCGCCCGCGAAGCAGTCGCCGGCACCGGTGGGGTCGAATACGCCCTCGAGTAAGTAGCCGGGCATGATGAAATAGTCATCGCCCCGGAACGCCATCGCGCCATACTCGCCGCGCTTGATGACGACGGTGTTCGGGCCCATGCCTTGAATCACTTTGGCGGCCTTCCGCAGGTTGGTCTCGCCGGAAAGTTGACGCGCTTCGTGGTCGTTCAGGAGAACGAAATTCCAACCCTTCAGGGTTTCGAGAAGTTCGTCGCGGAAGTCCGAAATCCAGTAGTTCATCGTGTCGCCGCCGGTAACCCAGGGGGCCTTCATCTGGGCTCGGACATTGCGCTGCAACGTCGGCTGAATGTTGCCGAGAAACAGGTAGGAGGCGTCCTTGTAACTTTCGGGCAGCTTCGGATCAAAGTCCGCGAAGACATTCAGATCGGTCACCAAGGTTGTCCGATCGTTCATGTCCGGGGTATAGACTCCCTTCCAAAAAAACGTCTTGCCGGCGACTCTTTCGAGGCCTTCCACGTCCACGCCGTGGTTCTTCAGCAGGCTGACATCTTCTTCGGCGAAGTCATCGCCGACGACGCCGACAATCTTTGCCTTTGAAAAATAACTCGCCGCCAGCGAGATGTAAGTGCAGGAACCCCCGAGCATTCGCTCAACCGTTCCATGCGGCGTTTCTACTCCGTCATAGGCGACGGAACCAACCACGACAATCGACATATCCTTTTATTGTACTGGCAACCGCAGCAGTGCCACGCAGCCCGGCCCTTCCCGATTCTCGAGCGTTAACGATCCGCCATGCCCTTCCGCAATCTGGCGGCAGAGGACCAAACCAATCCCGCTACCCGATGGCTTGGTCGTGAAAAAAGGCACGAAAAGATTGGTGGTGGCCGCCAGTCCAGGCCCTTCGTCTTCGACGCGGAGCACCACTTGCCACGGAGCCAACTCCCATCGAATGCTCACTCCGCCGCCGGTCTCGCGGGCTGCTTCGACGCCGTTTTTCACGAGGTTGATCAACAACTGCTCCAACTGGTCGGCGTCTGCTTGG